>WBUJ01000036.1 GCA_008933795.1 Candidatus Contendibacter sp.
GGATCGCCAACGCCCAGTTTGGCAACCGGATTTTTCCGTTTCCGTTGCCCACCCAGCCGCTGGACGTGCATTTGTACTGGCACGCCAATGTGGATTACGACCCGGCGAATCAATGGCTGCGGGGACAATGTATCGCACTGTTGGGGACAACCGGGTAGGGTGGGCACGACCCACTTTCTCCCTTATCCACTGACTCAGAATGGTGGGCCATGCCCAACCCTGCCTCGCTGCCTCAGTGATCCTCGTAATGTCCGCCGATAGCGAAGATGTGAATTGACGAATCGTCGAAGCGGTAAATCAACCGATCCCGGTGGGACAGGCGGCGGGACCAAAGTCCCGCAAGATCGTGCTTCAAGGCTTCCGGCTTGCCGGTACCCACCCTGGGGTCGCCGCGCTGAAGTTCTTTAAGGATTCGGCGAAGATTGCGATGGAGCAACTGATCGCGAGTCCGTAGGGCCTCATAGGCTTCCCAGGTGTCACCCTCAAAGACAATCGCTCTCACCTAATTCCTCCGGCCTAGGCCGACGGCCGGTATCGAGGGCATAAGTCTCCGCCGAACGGGCAATCTGAGCCATCAAGGACGGATTCTGCAAGACATACAGAGTTTCCTGTTCGCGCTCCCAGTCCTCGGCGCCGATCACCACGAAGGCGCCGCCGTTGCGGCGGCTGACTGTCAGCGGTTCGTGGTCGGCCAATACCTTCTCGACGTATTGGCGAAGGTTGTCGCGGAATTGATTGACGGTGATCGTTTCCATCGGTGGCTACCCAAAATGTACGAGATTGCCGTACAGGATAACATACCAGCCGGATACCACGGTCCGGTGGATTAACGAAAGCATGGAGCGCACAAGGCGGAATTCAGCCCGGTTGAAGCACTGGCTCCACCAGACCCCGGCGCCGATAGGGCCTCGGGGATCGTGCAGCCTTCCGCGCAGCAACGGCCCGGTTGCCGCTGGCGGCTGAGCCGGTGCGTTCCATCGGCCAGCACGCTGTGTTCCAGCAGTCGCTCCACCAGTTCCACCTTGTCGCGAACCGGGTAATGCCGCCAGATTTCCTTTTTCATCGCTTCGGGCGAACCGCCGCCGTGCAGTGAAATCACCGAATACCAGCCGGCCTGGTACGAGGCGGTCAGGTCCTCGATGAAGCGGGCGACCTCGATGCGTTTTTCGTAGGGAATGTCCGAGCGCCCGGCGAGCAGTTCCGAGAGCCGGCCTGCGGTAGCTGGATTGTGGTCCTCATCCGGCCCGGGCAGGGCCACGATCAGCCCGCCCGAAACCTCGTGGGCGACCCGGTGCATGTCGTAAATCTGGGTGGCCAGCAACAGCTTGCCGATGTTGGCGAACACCGGTTCGGGGACCATGACGCCGGCGGGGTCCGGGACGCCGTAGACCGAGGCCGCCACGCCGCAGGCATAGAAACCCTCGACGATCTGAATCAGTTCCACCATCGGCGCGCGCAGGCTGGCGGCGCGGTTGAGGTCAAGCCCATTGACCTCGGTCATCAGCGCGCCCGCGCCGATCAGCAGATCGCCGAAACCCGCCCGCGCGCCGATGCAGGTATGGCGGTGGTGGGTGGCGTACTGAAGGGTGAGAAAGCCGGAGTGCATCCATTCGCCGGCCAGAAACACCCGGTCCCAGGGCACGAAAACCTGATCAAACACCGCCACCGCCGTAGACTGGCCGTAACGGGCGCTGAACTTCGCCGCCGCTTCGCCGGGCCGACCGGCGGGTCGGGCGATGAGGGTGAGATTTTCGGCGTCCACCGGTACGGCGCAACACACCACATAGGCGGCGTCGGCTTCGGTCATATTCCGCCCCGGCATCACCAGTAGCTCGTGCAGATAGGGAGCGCCGGTGATGATCGCCTTGACGCCGGCAATGATGATGCCGTCCGGGCGGCGCTCGACGATGCGGACGTAGGCGTCGGGATTGGCCTGCTGGCTGGGCCGGCGGCTGCGGTCGCCCTTGCCGTCGGTCATCGCCACCCCCAGCGCCAGATCCTCAGCGTACACCCGTTCCAGATAGGTGTGAAAACGCTCACCATAAGTCGTGCCGAGGTCGGCGTCCACCCGCGCCGTCGTCTGCCAGATTGCGGCCAGCCCGTCGCCGCCGAGATAGCGTTGCGCGCAGCCGGTTTCCTGGCACACCAGCCGCACCGCTTCCAGCTTGTCGAGCAAATCCTCGGTCGTTGCGGGGATGGCGATCATCCGGTTCACCGGTTGGCCGCTGGCCAAATCTGGCCGGGTCGCACGCATCAGTGTCACCACGTCCTCGCGCAGGGCGAAGTCGTAGGTCAGCGCCACGCCGTTCACGCCCGGCGCGAGCAGTGGCTCGTCGGCCACCGATTCGATCTGGCGACCGTTGACATAGACCCGCGGCCGGTAGCGGCGCAGCGATTCGCGGTAATCCTGGCCAGACATCAACATGGGAGCAGTTCCTGGTTGGTAGAAATAGGAAAAAGCATAGCAAAGCTGCGAAAGCACCCTGTCCACCCGGCGTGGGGTTCAGATACCGCTCGGGTGCAGCTATAGCAGCTTTCCCTGCTTCAAATCCTGCCGCACTTCCTGGAGAATCTCGGCAATATCCTCAATCGCCTCCATGATCTCTGTCGGCGCCTCGCCTTGCATCGCCAGATTGCGGATCAACAGCAACAGCGGTTCCATCCGCTCCAGATGGCGGACGGTTTCCCAACTCATCGCCTCATCAATATGGAACAGCAGCCGCTCCCAGTTCGGGAAACCGGCGTGTTCGACGACGTCATCGCGCAAGTTTCCCCAAGCCCCTTGCAGGTCGGACAGGATGGTTTTTTCGTAGTGGTCGGGTTCCGTGAAGAAAGTCATGTTTCGTATGCTCGGATCTACCGTGGTTTGAACGGATGTTGTTCTCTCGTTGCCAATCGCCGCCCGTTGAGCAATAGCCCCGAAATTCGTTATAACGGCGAGGTTTCCAACCTACCTTCGTCGATCCCAAGGAGATGCTGACATGAAAAAGCTGACCGGATTACTCGCCGTGCTGTTGTTTTCCATCCCGGCGCTGGCCGAACCCGGCAATTTGCCCGCTCCCGGCCAGCCGTTGATCATTGACGTGCGCACCACCGAAGAATATCGCGCCGGGCACGTGCAAGACGCCGTCAATATCCCCTACGACGAAATCACGGGCCGCATCGCCGCCCTCGCGCCGGATCGCGACAGCCGCATCGTCCTTTACTGCCGCAGTGGCCGCCGCTCCGGCATCGCCGAACAGGCATTGCGGCAGATGGGCTACCGCCAGATCGAGAACAAGGGCGGGCTGAACGATATGTTGCGCAGCGGCTATCAAACCGAACGGGAAATGGTCGCCTGCCAGCTTGGCGCCACAACCCCTTGTCCATGACCGCTATGGACGCCGAACTCGACGCTTCCGGGCTGAATTGTCCCTTGCCGATTCTCAAGGCCAAGAAGGCGCTAGCCAGTCTGCGCGGCGGCCAAGTGCTGCGGATCGTCGCCACCGACCCCGAGTCGGTTCGGGACTTCAAGGTTTTCAGCCAGCAAATGGGCCATACCTTGCTGGAAGCGCGCGAGGAGGGCGGGCGGTTCCATTTCCTGCTGCGCAAGCGGCAGGATTGACCGCCGCTCACTCCCCCGCCACCGTCATCCGTTCCAGCAACAGCGAGCCGCAGCGGATGCCGCCGCGCGCATCCACGTCGTTGCCAACTGCCGCGATGCCCTGGAACATCGCGGCCAGATGGCCGGCGATGGTGATTTCGTGGACGGGAAACTGGATTTCACCGTTCTCCACCCAGAAGCCGGATGCCCCGCGCGAGTAGTCGCCGGTCACCAGATTGACGCCATGACCGAGCAACTCGGTCACCCACAGCCCAGTATCCAGTTGCCGCAACAATTCCTCGTGGCCAAGCGGGCCCGGTTCGACGATCAAATTATGCGTACCGCCCGCGTTGCCGGTCGTCTCCATCCCCAGCCGGCGGGCCGAGTAGCTGTCCAGCACGTAGCCTTGCAGCACGCCGCTATCGACCAAATCGCGGTCGGCGGTCGCCACGCCTTCGCTGTCGAAGGGGGCGCTACTCAAGGCTTTACGCAGGTGCGGCCGTTCGCGAATCGTCACAAATGTCGGGAAAACCGGCGTACCCAGCCGATTCAGCAGAAACGAGGCCTTGCGGTACAGCGATCCGCCGCGGATGGCGGCGACAAAATGGCCGATCAGCCCGCGCGCCAGTTCCGGCGCGAACAGCACCGGTACTTGCTGGGTTCCCAGCCGACGGCTGCCCAACCGGCGCAGCGCCCGCCGCGCCGCTTTCTGCCCGACCACAGCCGGCGTTTCCAAATCGTTGCGGTCGCGCGCCGCCGTGTACCAGTGGTTGCGCTGCATCCCGCTTTCATCCTGGGCGATCACCGAACAACTGACGGAATGCCGGGTCGTTGGATAGCCGCCGCAAAAGCCGTGCGAGTTGCCGTAGACCGCCAGCCCGGCATGGGTGGCGACGCTGCCGCCCTTCGAGTTGCGGATACGTGGGTCCAGCGTCAACGCCGCCGCTTCGCACTCGCGGGCCAGTTCAATCCCCTCCTCGGCAGACAGCGGCCAGGGATGATAGAGATCGAGATCGGGAATCTCGCGCGCCAGTTGCTCGGGATCAGCCAGCCCGGCGCAAGGGTCGGCGGCGGTGTGGCGGGCGATGGCGCAGGCGTTCCGGACGGTGTCGCGAATCGCCTCCGGCCGCCAGTCGGCGGTGCTGGCCGAACCGCGACTCTGGCCAAAGTAGATCGTGACCGCCAGCCCCCGCTGGCGGTGATGTTCCAAGGTTTCGACCTCGCCCAGCCGCACCGTCACCGACAGCGCGCTACCGAAACTGACTGCCGCCTCGGCGGCGGCGGCCCCCTGGGCGCGCGCCTCGGCCAGAATGTCGGCGACCAGGGTTTCCAGGCATTCGCGCGCCGGCAGCGGCGCGGCGGTGTGGGCGATGGCTTCCGACATGGAGGATGGCATCGGTGAAAGAGGTCGAAATGGCGAATGCGGATTCAAGCTTGCGTCCCACCCACGGTCAGCGCCTCAATCCTCAAGGTCGGCTGGCCGACGCCGACCGGGACGCTCTGGCCATCCTTGCCGCAGGTGCCGACCCCGGCATCGAGTTGCAGATCGTTGCCGACCATGGAAACCTGAGTGAGCACATCCGGGCCGTTGCCGATCAGGGTCGCGCCCTTGACCGGGCGGGTGACGCGGCCGTTTTCGATCAGATACGCCTCGCTGGCCGAGAACACGAACTTGCCGGAGGTGATGTCCACCTGACCGCCGCCAAAATTGACGGCGTACAGCCCCCGCTCCACCGAGGCGATGATTTCCGCTGGATCGTGTTCGCCCGGCAGCAGGTAGGTGTTGGTCATGCGCGGCAGCGGCAAATGCGCGTAGGATTCGCGGCGGCCGTTGCCGGTCGGCGCCGTCTTCATGAGCCGGGCATTGAGCTTGTCCTGTAAATAGCCCATGAGCACGCCGCGTTCGATCAAGGTCGTGCATTGGGTCAACGTGCCTTCATCATCCACGTTGAGCGAGCCCCGCCGGCTGGCCAGCGTGCCGTCGTCCACCACCGTGCAGAGCGGTGAAGCGACCCGTTCGCCGATCCGTCCGCTAAAGGCCGAAGTCCCCTTGCGGTTGAAATCGCCTTCCAGGCCGTGGCCGATGGCCTCGTGCAACAGAATCCCTGGCCAGCCCGGACCCAGCACCACGGTCATCGTGCCAGCCGGCGCGGCGGTGGCTTCGAGATTGACCAGCGCCAGCCGCACCGCCTCCCGCGCATAGCCCAACGCGCGGTCCTCGTCCAGGAACCAGCCGTAGCCGACGCGCCCCCCGCCGCCACTGCTCCCCTGCTCGCGGCGACCGCAGCGTTCGACGATGACCGTTACATTCAACCGCACCAGCGGTCGCACGTCGCCGGCCAGCGTGCCGTCGCTGCCGGCCACCAGAATCGTGTCCTGGGTAGCGGCCAGACTGACCATCACTTGGCTGACGCGCGGGCCTTGCCGGCGGGCCTCGGCATCCACCGTCTCCAGCAAGCGTACCTTGGCCTCGGCGGACAAGGTCTCCAGTGGATCGACCGGTTCGTACCGAACCGGTCGCCGGGTGGATTGCCAGACCTGCAGTTGACCGTCGCCCCCATGCCGGGCGATGGCGCGGGCGGCGGCGGCGGCTTCCAGCAGCGCCGGCAGCACGATTTCGTCGGAATAGGCGAAACCGGTTTTTTCGCCGCTGACCGCTCGCACTCCAACTCCTTGCCGGCCAGCGTGGCTGGCGCTTTTGACCTGTCCATCCTCCAGCGACCAGGACTCGGCGCGGTGGAGTTGGAAATACAGATCGCCGCCATCGACGGCATGGCCCAGCAGACAGGACAAGGCGCGGTGCAAGTCGCCCTCGCCGAGACCGGCGGGGATCAACAATTGCTGGCGGGCAAGGGCAAGGGTATCGGTAGCCATGATTAAACCTCGCAACGCACCCGATGCTCCAGGGCTGGAAATTGTCGCCGCACGTTCTCCAGCCGCTCGCGGCTAAACTCGGCCACCACCACGCCCGGTCCTCGCGGCAACCGGGCCAGAATTTCCCCCCACGGGTCGATGATCAGACTATCGCCGTAGGTCTCCCGGCCGTTGGCGTGCTTCCCGCCCTGGGCCGAGGCCATGACATAACACTGGTTTTCGATGGCGCGGGCGCGCAGCAGCGTTTCCCAATGCGCCAGGCCGGTCGTCGCGGTGAAAGCCGCCGGCAGGGCCAGGATTTCCATCCCGTGCTCCACCAGCGCGCGAAACTGCTCCGGGAAGCGCAGGTCATAGCACACAGCCAAGCCGAGCCGGCCCAGCGGCGTCTCGGCGACGACATAACGGTCGCCTGGCGCGATGGTGGCCGATTCGGCGTACTGTTCGGCGCTGCCCACTACCCGCACGTCGAACAGATGGACCTTGTCGTAACGGGCTGCCCGCCGGCCTTGATTATCGTACAGCAGGCAGGCGGCGCGCACCCGGCTGTCATCACCGGCGGCTTGCAGCGGAATCGTGCCGCCCACCAGCCACAACCGATGCCGCGCCGCCTGTTCGGCCAGAAACGCCTGAATCGGCCCCCCGTCCTCGGCTTCTCGCGCCGCCAGCTTGTCGCCCTCCCGCTGGCCCATCAGGGCGAAATTCTCCGGCAACACCGCCAGTCGCGCGCCTTGAGCGGCGGCCTGGGCCAGTAAATCAGCGGCGATGGCCAGATTTTCGGCAACACCGGGACCGGACACCATCTGAATAGCCGCCATGATCGACACGTCGAATACCTCTTCAGCTATTGATCGCCCACCAACCCTTTCACCGGGTTCGCGGATTGCGGTTCTTCCAACAATTTCATCACGGGCTGGTCCCAGGAACCGGTCAGCGCATACTGGTACTGGGTCGCCTGTTCGATGCCTTTTTGCAGCAACCGTTCGGCCAACAGGACCGCCGCGCCGACCGCCGGCCCGCCGGCCAGCGCCCCCGCGACCGGCAACGCGCCGCCGATCCGGGGAATCACCGTGATGCGCTGGTCGTAATCGCGCGCCTTCAAATCGGTCCGACCCTCGATCCGAATCCGCGCCGCCGGCGCTTCGATGGTGAGGTCGTCGGTGTGGGCCTGCCCGCGCCGGAAGACGAACTCGCCGGTAATCCGGTCGAAGCCCATGCCGGGTTGCATTAGATCGCTAAAATCGAGCGTGAGGCGGCGCAGGAGATTTTGTACGTTGAACAAGCCCACCATGCGTCCCATGCCGGGGTCGACCTCCAGCAACTGACCGGGGCCGACCTCCAGCTTCAGCGTACCCTCCAGCCGCTCCAGCGCGAACTCGGACAGCGCCCCCGCCCATTCGACCGCCAGTTCCGCCTCGGTTTTGCCGCGAGCGATGCCGCCCCCCGAATAACCAAACGCCGTCAGGGTCTCGCCCAGCGCCCGACTGTGCAAGGTCGCCCGCAAGCGGGACGTCTGGCCATGGCTGGCCCATGCCCAGTCGCCGGTGGCGTCGATGCGTTGCTGTTCGGACTCCAATTTAAATTCGGTCAGGCGGACGCCGTTGGGGCGCGGCATGACTGCCAGCCGCAACTGGCCCAGTTTCGCGCCATCCCACCGCAGATCGGTCGCGGTCAGCGCCAGCGGCGGCAACCGGCGCGGGTCCGGGACGCGGGCGTTGGCGGAATCCGGGGAACCAGAAGGCGCGGATTCCGCCGCGCGGCGCAGGTGCAGTCGCTGCAACGCCGCGCTGATCGGTCGCTCCAGGCTGGGTTGATCCGGCACGATCACGCGCCCGGCCAGCGCCTTGCCGTCGAGCGCAACCCGCAGTTCGTCGTCCTGGCGCACCGCGTTCACCGTCACGCCGGCAACTGTCCGGCGACCCAGCGCCAATTCCCCGATCCGGGCATCGAGGCTGCGCAACCCGAACCCGGGACTGGCCACCGCCGCCGGGGCAGCGGAAACCGCCGCCCATTCCCACCGGGGCAACTCGGCGAAGACCGCCAATCCTGGCGTCTCCGGCAACTTCGCCGCACCCGCATTGATGCGCAATTCGCCGCGCGTCAACCGAGGATCGTGCGCCAAATCCACCAACTCCAGCGCCGCTCGCACCCCCTCCCCATAGTCCAGCATCAATTCCAACGCATCGCGCGGGCGGGGACGCAGGCTAATTCTCAGCAGGCGGGACTCGTCGGCGGTCTTGCCCAGCGGGGCCGGCAACCGAACGACCACGCCGCGCAGATCCGAGGTCAAGTCCAGTCTAAACGGGGGCGAATCGTCCCGCCGCGCGCGGCGGTGGGCAGGAACCGTCAACGTCGCCTCCCAAAGACTTTTGCCACCGACCGCGCGTTCCAGCGCCTTCGCCGCCGGTTCTCCGACCAAGGCGCGCAGTCCCAGGCGACCTCGCAACCGCGCCCGTAGATCGCGGCGGCCCATACGGCCGACCAGATCCAGATCGAGCCGGATCGGCTCGCCGCGCAGCCAGGCTTGCAACCCCTTGGCTTCCAATCCAGACTCGGTAAAGCGCAGCTCGCCGCGGGTTCGATCCAGTTCCAAATTCCCGTCTGGTAGCGTTACGCGGTTGTCCAGCAGCGCCACCTGCCCCCGTGCCCGGTTGGGACGGGCGTCGGTCGGAATCGTGAGTTCCAAGTCCAGGGTATTCGCGCCACCGATCCGTAGCTCTGGCAGATCCTCGCCCAGGCCCTGCCCGACCGGGCTGTCCCTGAACGCTCGCCACAGACTGGCGCCCGGCCCCCGGGCCCGGCCCTTGACCCACACCACCGGCTCCTCGAGATCGTCGATCCGCGCGGTCGCTCCCTCCACCTCCGCATCGAGCAGGCGGCCGGCGCCGATCTCCACCTGCAAACCGCGATTGCGGAATCGCACCGTCCCGCGCGCCGCTTCCAATCGCGGCCAGCCCGGCGCGTAATCCAGCACCGCACCCTCAAGCTGGAAGCGGGTTTCAAACAGACCTTCGCCCTGGTCGAACGGGAACGCGGCCGCCGGACCGCGCAACACCCCTTCTCCCGCCGTGACCCGGCCGCCGACCAGCGCTTGGTCCAGCCAGGCGATGCCGTCGGGTGGAATCACCGGCACCGGCAAATAGCGCCGCGCCGCGCCGACCTGCACGTCGCGGTAGCGGCCGTGCAAATCCAGCAGCGGCGTACCGCTGTCGGGGACGGTCACATCGCCCCAAACCCGCGCCTTCAAATCGGCGTTGGCGAAATCCAGGCCGGCGCTTTCCAGTCGCAATCCATCCACCGCGCGCGCCCAGCTCACCGTTCCGGCCAAGGTGTCGAGCGTGATGGGCGCGCGCAACAGGCCGGCGGCATCCACCCGCACCTTACGGCTATCGAACACGATCCGGCCCTGGCCGGGGATCAATTCCAAGGTTCCGGTCAAATGGTCGAGTCCCGGCAGGCCGTAAGCCGGCTGGAAGGCCACCTCGCGCAATTGCACGGTCACGGCGTAGGCTCCTGCGGCGGGTTCGGACCGAACCTGGATTTCCGGCGCGTCGCCCCGAGGATCGAGCGCGGCAAGCCACTGGCGGGCCGGCGCGTCCAGCCAGGGCGCAACCCAGGTCGCTATCTCCCGAACGCGCAATCCCTGGATACGCCCTTGCCACTGGTCGCCGCGCCGACTCCACTCGAAGGAATGCGGCCGGTCGGGGCGCAGGGCAAAACTTCCTTGCCAGGATTCCGGATCGGCGCGGGGGCGCTCAATCTCAAGATGCAGCCGGTCGCCAAATGCAGCGGGCAATTCGGCGGTGAACGCCAGCCGTTGGCCAAACCCGGTCTCCCGAACCTGAAAATAGGGATGCAGGAGGTCAAGGGTACTGCCATCGCGGCCGCGCACGGTCAGCCGGTCGCCCAAAATATCCAGCCGCCCCACGTCGAACAGCCAACGGGCGACCTCCGGCAACGAGGGCGCGGATTCGACGGCGCCGATACCGGCCCACAATCGCGGCATCCCGTCGGCGCCCCGCTCCAGCGCCAGATTCACGCCCTCCAACCGGATGTGGCCAAATACGGGCCGCCACTCCCGCAGCGAACGCCACAGGTCCACCGTCGCCGCCGCCCGATCGAACCGGACCAGGGCCGCGCCCGTTTCCGGATCGTGCAGGCTGACGTCCCGCAATCGCAGGCCCAGCCACCCTCCCTCGCGTTCGGCGGCAACCCCTTCGATCCGCGCCGGCGCGCGCAGATAATCGCCCAGCCCCGCCGCCAGCGCCGCGCGATGCTCGTTCAGCCGCGGCAGCAACCACCACTGCCCGAACCCCGCCGCCAGCAACGCCGGCAACAGCAGCGCCAGCGCCAGCCAGCGGGTCCAGCGGAAGGTCCGGCGGGCGGCGCCCAGCCATCGGTGGCTCACATCAACACCACGTCGTATTGTTCGCGCGGATAGAGTGTCTCGGCCTGGAACTTGATGGGAATGCCGATGAAGGCTTCCAGTTGCGCCACGCTGGTGGATTCCTGATCCAGCATGGCGTCCACCACGTCCGGCGCGGCCAGCACCACGAACTGGCGCGGCGAATATTGGCGGGCCTCGCGCAGCAACTCGCGGAAGATTTCGTAGCACACCGTTTCGGCGGTCTTGATCGAACCGCGCCCGTCGCACAGCGGGCACGGCTCGCACAGAATTTGCTCCAGGCTCTCGCGGGTGCGCTTGCGGGTCATTTCCACCAGCCCCAGCGGCGATACCTGCGAAATATGGCTCTTGGCCCGGTCCTTCTCCAGATGCTTTTCCAGCGCCTTCAGCACGGCCTGGCGATGCTCCTCGCTCACCATGTCGATGAAGTCGAGAATGATGATTCCGCCCAGGTTGCGCAGCCGCAGTTGCCGGGCGATAGCGGCGGCGGCTTCCAGGTTGGTCTTGAAAATGGTCTCCTCCAGATTGCGATGCCCCACGTAAGCGCCGGTATTGACATCGATCGTGGTCATCGCCTCGGTTTGATCCACGATCAGATAGCCGCCGGATTTGAGCGGCACCTTCTTGCCCAGAGCCCGCTGGATTTCGTCCTCGATGCCGTACAGCTCGAAAATCGGCCGCTCGCCGGGATAGTGCTCCAGGCGCGGCCCCATCTCCGGCACGAACTTGTCGGCGAAGGCCAGCATTCGCTGGCAGGTCTCGCGCGAATCGATGCGGACTTTCTCGACGCTGTCGCCGATAAAATCGCGCAACACCCGCAACACCAGCGGCAGATCCTCGTACAAAGCGCCGACGCTGGAGGTCTCCCGGATCCGCTCGCGGATGGAGCCCCACAGCCGCTGCAAAAACTGCATGTCGGCCCGCAGCGCCCAGGATTCCGCCCCTTCCGCCGCGGTGCGGACGATATACCCCCCGCCGAATTCGGTGCGGAAGGCGTTGACCATTTCCTTCAAGCGCTGCCGCTCGCGTTCGCCGTCAATCTTGACCGACACCCCCGCCACGTCGGAATCGGCCAGGAACACCAGAAACCGCGACGGCAGGGTAATGTGCGTGGTCAGCCGCGCGCCCTTGGTGCCGATGGGGTCCTTGATGACCTGCACCACCAGTTCCTGACCCTCGCGCGCCAGATCGGTGATGGCGAGCGCCGCGCGGTCGCCGCCGACCGTCGAGTCGCCAAGGGGGACCGCTTCAGGACGGATATCGGAGACGTGCAGAAACGCGGCGCGCTCCAGGCCGATGTCCACGAACGCCGCTTCCATGCCGGGCAATACCCGGCACACCCGACCCTTGTAGATGTTGCCGACCAAGCCGCGCTTGCCGGCCCGTTCGATCAGAATTTCCTGCAGGACGCCGTTTTCGACCACGGCGACCCGGGTTTCGCGGGGCGTGACGTTGATCAGGATTTCGTCGCCCGTGCCGCCTTCGGCGCGTGTCGCCATGGGATCTCAGTCCATCGGGGGGGTGAAAGAGTGCTAGAGGGGAATGCCAAACGCTCGCAGCAGTTCGGCGGTTTCGAACAGCGGCAGACCCATCACGCTGGAGTAACTGCCATGCAGTTCGGTGATGAACGCCGCCGCCCGGCCTTGAATCGCGTAACCCCCGGCTTTGCCCAGCGGTTCGCCGCTGTCCCAATAAGCCGCGCATTCCGCCGGGGTCAGGGCGCGGAAGCGTACCCGGCTCTCCTGAACCTCGACCGCGTCCCGCGCCGGGATGGCCAGCGCGACCGCGCTCAACACCCGATGCGCGCGTCCGGACAAAAGCGCCAGCATCGCCAGTCCCTCGTCCCGGTCGCGGGGCTTGCCGAGAATCGCGTTATCCACCACCACCGCCGTGTCCGCGCCCAACACCGGGGCGGGTTGCCGACGGCCCAGCGCCGCGCAACCGGTTCGCGCCTTGGCCAACGCCAGCCGGGCGACGTAGTCATAGGGTGTTTCGTCCGGCAGGGGGGTTTCATCCACCTCCATCCGCAGCAGGCGATAGGATACGCCAATCTGGCGTAGCAACTCGCGGCGGCGCGGGGAAGCAGAGGCGAGGTAAACGCGGGGAACCGGCATGTCAGGGGCGGTGATAGGGGTGGTTGTGCAACAGGCTCCAGGCCCGATAAAGCTGCTCGGCGACCATCACCCGCGCCAACAGATGCGGCAGGGTCAGCCGCGACAGCGACCAGAGCGTATCGGCGCGGGCGCGGCAGGCGGCGTCCAAACCATCCGGCCCGCCGATCAGCAGGCTGACGTCGCGCCCTTCCCGCAGCCAGCCGGACAATCGTTCGGCCAACTCCACCGTGCTCCATTGCTGGCCCCGTTCATCCAGAGCGATCAGCCGCGAACCGGTCGGGACCGCCGCCAGCAGCCGCTCGCCCTCGGCGCGGACGATGCGCGCCACGTCGGCATGGGAGCCGCGCCTGCCGGCGGGAATTTCGAGCAGGTTCAGGGCGCATTCCCGCGGCAGTCGCCCGGCGTATTCCGCGTAACCCTTTCCGACCCACTCCGGCATCCGGGCGCCGACGGCGAGCAGATGAATTTTCATCGTTCCCGCCGGCTGATTTCAGCCGCCCATCCCACGGTGAGCGCCCGCGCGATGGTCCATCGACCAAAGCTTTTCCAGGTTATAGAAATCGCGGGTCTGCGGCAGCATGACATGCACCACGATATCGCCCAGGTCCACCAGTACCCACTCGGCTTCCCGCTCCCCTTCGACGCCCAGTGGGCGGACGCCGGCCAACCGGCATTTTTCGAGCACCTTGTCGGCCAATGCCTTGACCTGACGGGTGGACGTCCCGCTGGCCACCACCATCAGATCGGTGAAACTGGCGATGCCGCGCACGTCCAGGATCGCGAGGTTTTGAGCTTTCAGTTCTTCCAAAGCGTTAACGACGATGTTCCGCAGGGCTTCAAGTTGCATGGGTTGGGGTCTACCTCCTCACGCGGGGACAGGAGTTTTAACAGGCAGTGGCCGGTACAACGCCCGGTCGCGAATGGCGGCCAGCACCGCGTCCGGCAACAGGTAGCGAGGCGACTGGCCACGCGCCAGCAGGGCGCGGATCCGGGTGGCGGAAATGTCGAGTTGCGTCACCAGCTGGAACAGGACGCTGCCGGCTGGCCCCTGGCGCAGCGCCAACGGATCGCAAACCCGTCGCGGGGCGACGAACTCCTCCAGTACTGGCGGCAAGGGTTGCGATACACCGGGCCGCTGCATCGCCACAATATGGGCCAACTGGGTCAACTCCCGCCAGCGATGCCAAGTAGGCAAGTCCCGGAAGGCGTCGGCGCCGACGATCAGGCACAGCGGCGTATCCGAACCGAAATCCTCGCGCAGCGAGGCCAGGGTGTCGAACATGTAGGATGGCCCTTCGCGGCGCAATTCCCGGTCGTCGGCCACGAAGCCGGATTGACCGGCCATGGCCAGCCGCGCCAGCGCCAACCGCTGTTCGGCGGTGACCGACGGCGCCTCGCGATGCGCCGGAATCCGGCAGGGCACGAAACGGACTTCCGCCAGTTCCAGCGTTTCCAGCAATTCCAGCGCCGGCCGCAGATGGCCGTAATGAATCGGATCGAAGGTGCCGCCCAGAATACCGATGGGATGGGGCGCCATGATCGTCAAGCTCCCCCTGTGGACCGAACGCGGATCGCGCGCATGACGATCCTACTGGCGGATATGGCCGTCGCCCAGCACCACGAACTTCCGGGTGGTCAAGCCTTCCACGCCGACCGGGCCGCGGGCGTGCAACTTGTCGGTGCTGATGCCGATCTCCGCGCCCAGCCCGTATTCGCCGCCGTCGGCGAAGCGGGTGGAGGCGTTAACCATCACCGAACTGGAATCCACCTCGCGCAAGAAACGCCGCGCCCGACCGTAGTCCTCGGTCACGATGGCGTCGGTATGGGCGGAGCCATAAGCGGCGATATGGTCCATGGCCTGGTCCATATCCCGCACCACCCGCACCGCCAGAATCGGCGCCAGATATTCGGCGTACCAGTCGTCTTCGGTGGCGGTCTCGATACCGGGCAGCAGGTCGCGGGTGCGCTCGCAACCGCGCAGTTCCACCCCGGCGTCCCGGTACATCTGACCCAATGTCGGCAACACCCGGTCGGCAATGCCCTCCGCCACCAGCAGCGTTTCCATGGTGTTGCAGGTGCCGTAGCGCTGGGTCTTGGCGTTGTAGGCGACCGTCACCGCCTTGTCCACATCCGCGCGGTCGTCAATGTAGACGTGGCAAACTCCATCCAGATGCTTGATCACCGGCACCCGCGCCTCGCGGCTGATTCGCTCGATCAGGCCCTTGCCGCCGCGCGGCACGATCACATCCACGTATTCGACCAAGCGGATCAAGGCGCCGACGGCGGCCCGGTCGGCGGTGTCGATCACTTGCACCGTATCCGCCGGCAAACCGGCGGCGGCCAGACCCTGCTGGATGCAGACGGCGATGGCGCGGTTGGAATGCAGCGCCTCAGAACCACCGCGCAGGATGGCGGCGTTGCCGGCCTTCAGGCACAGCGCGGCGGCGTCGGCGGTCACGTTCGGGCGCGATTCGTAGATGATGCCGATCACGCCCAGCGGTACCCGCATTTGTCCCACCTGGATTCCCGACGGCCGGTATTTAAGGCCGGTGATTTCGCCCACGGGATCGGATTGGGCGGCGACTTCGCGCAAGCCTTGCGCCATCGCCCGCACCCCCTTCGAGGTGAGTTCCAGTCGATCCAGCAGCGCCGGTTCCAGGCCGGAAGCGCGGCCCGCATCCATGTCCAGGCGATTGGCCGCGCGCAAGGTATCCTCGGCCGCTTCCAGGGCATCGGCGATGGCGTGCAGGGCGGCATCCTTGACCCGCGTTTCGGCCCGGCCGACGATCCGGGACGCAGCGCGGGCGCGCTGGCCGACTTCGGTCATGTACTGGCCGATGGTATTGACAGTTTCCGTATTCGTATTCATCAAGTCATGCCACCCCGCAATCGACGCCGCAACGTGCCGGAATTTTGCCTGCCATTGCTACGATTTAAATTCGCCCGTTGTCATTGGCGGGCGCGGATTGAAACCACACCAGCCAACCGCAGGCCATTCGCCAGCAGCGCATCCCAAGGGGAGCCGACCTCGGCCCCCTTGATCAAGCAGTCGGTCTGGGCGCAGGCGCGCAACAGGTCTCGACAATCGCTCAGCGTTAGCCGCTGCAGGGCTTGGCGCAGCAGCGGCTTGCGCTTGTCCCAGACCTTCTGCTCGGCCAGCGCCGTTTCCAGCGCCTGACCGCGATCCTGGGTAAACGCCAACGCCGCCAATCGGCGGACTTCCTGATGCAGCGCCCAGTTGATCAACACCGGTTCGACGCCTTCGCCGCGCAAACCGTCCAGAATCCGCGCCACCCGCTCGGGTTTGCCCGACAGGGCGGCATCCACAAAATCATAGATGCTGTATCGGGCGCTGTCGCCTACCGCCGCCAAGACCACCTCGACGGTCAACTCCGGGCCAGTCGCCTGCAACGCCAGCTTTTCGATTTCCTGCGCGGCGGCCAGCAGATTGCCCTCGACCCGCTCGCTTAACAGGGTTACCGCGTCCGGCGTGGGATTCAAACCCCGGCTTCGCAGCCGGCGCTCGACCCAGCCGGATAGTTGACCGGGCTCCACCGGCGCGGCCTGGACGACCGCGCCCGCGCCGTCCAACGCGACGAACCAGCGGCTCTTCTGGATTTGCCAGTCCAACTTGCCGGCAGTGATCAGCAATATCGTGTCATCCACTGGCCGCGCCGCATACTCGACCAGCGCCTTCGCGCCGGCGTCGCCCGGCTTGGCGTTGCCCAGCCGCAATTCCAGCAGCCGACGACCGGCGAACAGCGATCGGCTGGCCGCCCGTTGCCGCAGCGTCGTCCAGTCGAAGCCGGTTTCCACGGTCAGGCATTCCCGCTCGTCGCAACCCCGTTCCCGAGCGGTAACACGAATGGCGTCGGCGGCTTCCCGAGCCTGCAACGGTTCCTCGCCGAACACCAGATACAGCGGCGCCAGGGTCTTGCGCAGGTGCGCGGCGAGCTGGTCGGGACGGACTCTCAAGACTTGACGGCCTGCAAGCGGCGGAGGATCTGCCAAGCCAAGTCATCGGCCATGCTGTCCGCCAGCGATTCCTGGGCGGCCTCGAATCCCAGCACCCGGTTCTCGTCGAACAACAACGCACGGTTGGCGCTGAGACCTTCCGCCGCGATCAGAGTTTTGCCATTGGCCAGCGTGACCTGATAGGCGACGTCATAGGCCAGGAAATATTCCCGCTTGATGTCGAAGCGGTCGGCGGCCACCGCGCGTCGGCCGCTGCCCTCGCTCAGAATGGTGATGGTCGCGGTCGCCTGGGTCGGGTCGCGGGTGACGGTCACCCCGTTGCTGGCCAACAGCAGCGGCAACTTGCGGCTCAGAATGCCGGGCGGCGCACCGATGGCTTGCTGGCTTTGCACGTAAATCACCGCCAGTTCCGGCGGCAACTGAGCTTGGCCGCGCAACTGGAACCCGCAGCCGGTCGAGAACAGGGCGATCAGTCCCCATCCGGTCAAAACGATCCAGCGCATGGTCGGCGACTCAGCAAACCAGGTTGACCAGCTTGCCAGGCACGACCACGATCTTGCGGATCGGCCGGCCCTCGACGAAGCGCTGGACGTTGGGTTCGGCCAAGGCGGCCTGTTCGATGACGCTCCGCTCAGCGTCCGCGGAAACGTCGATCTGGCCGCGCAGTCTGCCATTGACCTGCACCACCAGCGTCACCAGCGACCGGGCCAGCGCCGTCTCGTCGGGTTCCGGCCAAGCCGCGTTCAGCACGTCCGCGCCGTGGCCCAGTTCCCGCCACAGCGTATGGGTAATGTGCGGCGCAATCGGCGACAGCAACCGCAGCAGGATGCTCAATCCTTCCCGGCGCACGGCGGCGGCGTGGGCGTCCGCACCCGCTTCGATCCGACCCAGGGCATTCAGGATTTTCATGCCGCCGGACACCACGGTATTGAACTGGTGGCGGCCAAAATCAAACAGGGCCTGCCGCAACGCCTCGTGAATCTCGCGGCGCACGACGCGCAGCGGTTCCGACAGCGCGGCGGCATCCGGTTCGCCGGCGGCGCGAATGGCGTCCTGATGTTCGGCGGCGTAAGCCCACAGCCGGCGCAGGAACCGGTAGGCGCCAGCCACACCGGAGTCCGACCATTCCAGCGCCTGATCGGGTGGCGCGGCGAACATCATGAACAGCCGGGCGGTATCCGCCCCGTACTGCTCGATCAGCGCCTGCGGATCCACGCCGTTGTTCTTGGACTTGGCCATCTTCTCAATCGCGCCAATCGTCACCGGCTGGCCATCACTGCACAGCGTCGCGGCGACCGGCCGGCCCTTGTCGTCGGTTTGCACCGCGACCTCGGCGGGATTGAGCCACTGCTTGCGACCGTCCGCGCTCTCCCGGTAGAAGGTCGGCGCCACCACCATGCCCTGCGTCAGCAGATTGGCGAACGGTTCTTTCACCGTGGTCAGACCGAGATCGCGCATGACCTTGGTCCAGAACCGGGAATAGAGCAGGTGCAGGATGGCGTGCTCGATGCCGCCGACGTACTGATCCACCGGCATCCAGTAGTTGGCCCGCGCGTCCACCATCGCGTTCGCGTCCGGCGCGCAATAGCGGAAGAAGTACCAGGACGAATCCACGAAGGTGTCCATGGTGTCGGTTTCGCGCCGCGCCGGCTTGCCGCATTGCGGGCAGGCGCAGTGGAGAAATTCGGCGTATTTGTTCAGCGGATTGCCGGAGCCGTCCGGCACCAGATGCGCGGGCAACACCACGGGCAACTGTTCGTCGGGAACCGGAACCGCGCCGCAATCGGCGCAATGAATAATCGGAATCGGCGTGCCCCAGTAGCGCTGGCGGGAAATGCCCCAGTCGCGCAACCGCCAAATCACTTTCTTCTCGCCCAGATTCTTATCGCTTAGATCGGCGGCGATGGCGTCCACCGCCTGCTCGAAATTCAGCCCATCGTAGGGGCCGGAATTGATGCAGGTCCCGTAATCGGCGTAGGCGTCGCGCCACGGCGCGGGCGTTTCGTCCCCGGCGCTGGTGCGGATCACCGGCTTGATCGGCAGGCCGTACTGGTGGGCGAACTCAAAATCGCGCTCGTCGTGGGCCGGCACCGCCATCACCGCGCCCTCGCCGTAGCCCATCAGCACGTAATTCGCCACCCACAGCGGCAACGGCTCGTCGGTGAGCGGATGGGTGACGGTCAGCCCGGTGGGCATCCCCTTCTTTTCCTGGGTCGCCAGTTCGGCCTCGGTCACGCCGCCATGCCGGCATTCGTCAATGAAAGCGGCCAGCGCGGGATTACTTTTCGCCGCATGGAGGGCCAGCGGGTGTTCGGCGGCCACGGCAACGTAGGTCGCGCCCAGCAGGGTATCGGCGCGGGTGGTGAACACCCAGAGAATGCCGGAAGCATTCCCCTCCTTGGCTAAGGAGGGGTGGCGCGAAGCGCCGGGGTGGTTCGACTCGCCCGGTAACCCCTCCCCGTCCCTTTGGGACACCCCTCCTTGGTAGGGGGGGAATTCATTCAAGGAATAAGGAAAGCCAATCCGCACCCCATGGCTCTTGCCGATCCAGTTCTTCTGCATCAGCTTGACCTGCTCCGGCCAGCCGGGCAGGTGGTCGAGTTCGGTCAGCAACTCTTCGGCGTAGCGGGTAATCGCCATGTAATACATCGGGATTTCGCGCTTCTCAACCACCGCGCCAGTGCGCCAGCCGCACCCGTTGATCACCTGCTCGTTGGCCAGCACGGTCTGGTCCACCGGGTCCCAGTTCACTACGCCGGTTTTTAAATAAACGACGCCCTGCTCCAGCATCCGCAGGAACAACCACTGGTTCCAGCGGTAATACTCCGGCGCGCAGGTCGCTACCTCGCGATCCCAGTCCACGGCGAAGCCCAGCGACCGCAGTTGCCGCTTCATGTAGGCGATATTGTCGAAGGTCCACTGCGCCGGCGCGACGCCGCCGGCCATCGCCGCGTTTTCCGCCGGCAGGCCGAAGGCGTCCCAACCCATCGGCTGCAACACGTTTTTGCCCAACATCCGCTGGTAGCGAGCAATCACGTCGCCGATGGTGTAGTTGCGCACATGGCCCATGTGCAGCCGCCCACTGGGATAGGGAAACATCGACAGACAGTAGTATTTCTCGCGGCCCGACTCCTCGCGCACGGCGAAGGTCCGTTGCTCGTCCCAGTGGCGTTGTGCTTCCGCTTCAATAACTTGCGGATTGTAAGACTCGGCGATCACGGCGATTCCCTGGCATTGGCTGGCTTTAAAACGAAGTGCGGTAAGATAGCATAACTTTAATTCCGCTAGCGGGAACGTAACCGTAAACGAGGCAACGCATCCGTGAATTCCCCTAATCCACGATCCCCCGCGCTCAGCTACCGCGACGCCGGGGTGGATATCGACGCCGGCAACCGACTGGTGGATCGCATCAAGCCGCACGCCCGGCGCACGCTCCGCCCCGGCGTTCTCGGCGGGCTGGGCGGCTTCGGCGCGCTGTTTGAACTGCCGCTGGACCGCTACCGCCAGCCGGTTTTAGTTTCCGGGACCGACGGCGTGGGCACCAAGCTCAAGCTGGCGCTGGAGCTGAACCGGCACGACACCATCGGCGTTGACCTGGTGGCGATGTGCGTCAACGACGTGCTGGTGGTCGGGGCCGAGCCGCTGTTTTTCCTGGACTATTACGCGACCGGCAAACTGGACGTGGATGTGGCGGCGGACGTGATCAAAGGCATCGCCGACGGTTGCGCACAGGCCGGCGCGGCGCTGGTGGGTGGCGAAACCGCCGAAATGCCAGGGATGTACCGTGAAGGCGATTATGACCTGGCCGGCTTTTGCGTCGGCGTGGTCGAAAAGACTAGGATCATTGACGGCTCCAAAGTCCAACCAGGCGACGCGCTGCTGGGACTTGCTTCCTCCGGGCCGCATTCCAACGGCTACTCGCTGATCCGCAAAATCCTGGCGGTCAGCGGCGCGAAGCTGGAGCAACCCTTCGCGGAGGGCCGCACGCTTGGCGAGACCTTGCTAATCCCAACCCGCATCTACGTGAAACCGATCCTGCACCTGCTGGAGCAAATCGAGGTCCACGCCATCGCCCACATCACCGGGGGCGGTCTGACCGAAAATATCCCGCGCGTGCTGCCGGCGAACACCAAGGCGGTAATTGACATGCAAAGCTGGCGACGGCCCGCCGTGTTCCAATGGCTGCAGCAACAGGGCGGCGTGGCCGAGGCCGAAATGCGACGCACCTTCAACTGCGGGGTCGGGCTGGTGGTCTGCGTCGCGGCGGAGGACGCGGGACGGGCGCAAGCGATTTTGCAAGAGGCGGGCGAAACGGTCTGGCCACTGGGCCAGATCGCCGCCAGTGCGAGCGAACCGTTCGTGGAGTTTCAGCCGTGAGCGCGGCGCGGAAAATCCGGCTGGTGGTGCTGATTTCCGGGCGCGGCAGCAATTTGCAAGCGATTCTCGATCAGGCGGCGAGCGGGGAATTGCCGGTCGAGGTGGCTGCGGTCATCAGCAACCGGCCCGGCGTTCAGGGCCTGGAACGGGCGCGACAGGCCGGCGTTCCGGCGCTGGAACTGGATCACCAGGAATTCGCCGACCGACCGGCGTTTGAAGCGGCGCTGATCGAACTGATGGATCGCTATCAGCCCAATTTGGTGATTCTAGCCGGCTTCATGCGGGTATTGACCCCCGGTTTCACCGAGCACTACCGGGGCCGGTTGCTCAACATTCACCCCTCGCTGCTGCCCAAGTTTTGCGGCCTGCACACCCACGAACGCGCCCTTGCCGCCGGCGAAACCGAGCATGGAGCCAGCATCCACTTTGTCACTGCCGAACTGGACGGCGGGCCGGTCATCGTGCAGGCGAAAGTGCCGGTGTTGCCGGGTGACGATCCCGACACGCTGGCGGCGCGGGTGCTGGAGCAGGAACACCGGCTGTATCCGCTGGCGATTCGCTGGTTCGCGGAAGGCCGACTGCGACTGGCTGGAGAGCAGGTGCTGTTCGACGACCAGCCGCTCGTGAAACCGTTGCGGATGACGCCTTGTTGATCAACCAACCGCGCTTCGACCTCAGGCGTCATTGTTGCCCAGCACCACCCGCTTGCGCTGCTTGGCGAATTCCAGCAGCCGGCGGATCGGCAGCGCCGCCCGTTCGCGCACCGCTTCGTCGATCATGATCTCGTTGCCGCCGGTTTCCAGCACTTGAGCTAAGTTGCGTAGGCCGTTCATCGCCATCCACGGACAATGGGCGCAACTGACGCAGGTCGCGCCCTTGCCGGCGATGGGCGCTTCCAGCAGGATTTTGTCCGGCGCCGCCTGTTTCATCTTGTGGAACAGGCCGTTGTCGGTGGCGACGATGAACTTTTTCGCCGGTAGCTTGCGCACCGCCTCGACCAGCGCCGTGGTCGAACCCACCACGTCGGCCTGGGCGATCACGTCCAGCGGCGATTCCGGATGCACCAGCACCTTGGCGTCGGGATGCGCGGCGCGCAGCTTGCGCAATCCGTCAGCCTTGAACGCTTCATGCACCACGCAGGCGGCGCTCCACAACAGCATGTCCACCCCGGTTTCCCGCTGGACATACGCCCCCAGATGTCGATCCGGCGCCCAGATCAGCTTCTCGCCGCGCTCCGCCAGATGCCGCACCACATCCAGAGCGATACCCGAAGTCACCACCCAGTCGGATCGGGCCTTGACCGCCGCGCTGGTGTTGGCGTAGACCACCACCGTCCGGTCGGGATGCTGATCGCAAAAGGCGGTAAATTCATCGGCGGGACACCCCAGGTCCAGCGAGCATTCGGCGTGCAAATCCGGCATCAGTACCCGCTTTTCCGGATTGAGAATCTTGGCGGTCTCGCCCATGAACCGCACTCCGGCCACCACCAGGGTGCTGGATCGGCACTCCGTCCCGAAGCGGGCCATGTCCAGGGAATCCGAGACGTAACCGCCCGTGGTCTCAGCCAGTTCCTGCAACTCGGGCGAGGTGTAGTAATGCGCCACCAGCGTCGCGTCCCGTTCGACCAGCAGCCGCTGGATGCGCGCGGTCAGCGCCGCTCGCTCGGCGGAGTCCAGCGTCTCGACCACGGTGGGTGGCACCTGCGCCGGCGTCAGGCGGCGATCCTGGATGATCCTCTCGGCAATGACTGCGCTCATGATGTTCTCCAACGATGGCGGCGATGCCCCATTAACCAGCTTGTCTTTGAATTTCCATCTTAGTTTCATTTTGAAACTATTACAAGGCGATGACGGGATTTTTGCGGGGCAATCGCGCTATATCGGAATAATAAATTGATTTAATTGAATATTTTTTGATGACGCACTCATGATATGGTTCTGACAGTTTTGGCCCGCTCGAATCGAGGGGTTAGGGTTCAAAAACTGGACTAAATCCATGTCAGAGGGTTATCTAATATTGGAAGAAAAATGTCTAATTAATTGATTTTTACATGATATATGCCTTTAAGCCCTCTAAAAACTGTCCGAACTATTGACACCATGGATTATGAGAATACGATTTGTTCCTAACTCTGGTGTTTTCCCGTCCTTGCTTGAAGGAGATTCCAATGGGATCCACTCAAAATTACGACGATCTGCCCATGAACTGGGTTGGAGATTGGGCGGGACGCCGTGCTGCCCTGACGCCTCATCGAATCGCCCTTTATGATTCATTCACCCGAAAGACCTACACTTTTCAGGAAATGAATGACCGGGCGTGCCGGGTGGGAACCTATCTGACCGACGTGCTGGGCCTGCGCAAAGGCGATGTCATCGCGCTGATTTGCCGCAACCGGATCGAATCCATCGATATTTATCTGGCCTGCGGAAAACTGGGGATCATCTTGGCCCCGTTGAGCCAGCGGTTGAAAAAGCCGGAATTGGATGACCTGATGGCGCGTCTCAAGCCCAGCATCCTTTTTCACGAAAATCAATTTGTCGAATTGGCATCGGCCTTATCGGTTCCCTCCTCGATCCAATCGGTGGTCAACATCGATGATGACCAAAACATCTTTGAAAACATTATCCTGAAAACCGATCCCAGAGAGGTGAATATTCCACTGGCGATGAATGATCGTTGCCTGTACGTCCATACCGGTGGGACAACCGCCGCGCCAAAAATCTGCATCGTGTCTTATCGGCAGATGGTCTGGAATTCGGTCGACATCCTGGCAACCGGTCTCGCCGGATTCTGCAACAATGTGCTCATCACGTTCCCTTTCTTTCACATCGGCGGCTGGAACACCTTCACGCCGCTGTTTCATGCGGGCATCACCAGTGTGTTGCTGCGCGAATTCAATCCAGGTCTCATTCTCGAACTGATCCACGAAGGGCGCGTCGAGAATTTTGGCGCGGTGGAAGCCATGCTACAGTTCCTGATCGCCCATCCAAAATTCGGAGAAACCGATTTTTCCAAATTGAAGGCGATCACCACCGCCGCCGCTCCTTGCTCAAAAGCGGTAATGCAAGTCTTCCTGGATAAAGGCATTCCCATCAGTCAGACCTACGGAATGACGGAAGCTGGCCCCTCCAATTTTGCCTATATCGCCCGCTCCGACTCCCTGGAGGAGTTGCTGACGAATTCGGCGAGCATCGGCACTTCCATGTTTCATTGCGACGCCAAAATCGTCGATCAGGAATCCGGGCGCGAAGTCAAGCCGGGCGCAATGGGTGTTCTGTGTCTGCGCAGTCCGCATAACTTTGACGGCTATCTCCATGATCCGACGCGAACCGAGAGCATCATCGACCGGGAAGGCTGGATTTATACGGGAGACCTGGCGGTGCAGGATCGGGACGGCTTGGTGTTCATCAAGGGGCGGGCCGACAATATGTTCGTCTCCGGGGGAGAAAACATTTCCCCCGAGGAGATCGAAAACGCCTTAATGAAACATCCCGCCGTCGCCGGGGCCATTTGCGCCGGCATTCCCGATCCGAAATGGGGACAAGCGCCAGTTGCGCTCGTGATTTTTCACGCCGGCAGGAACGCCACGGAAGAGGAACTCAAGACATTTTGCCGGGACTATTTGGCCGATTATAAAGTTCCCAAGCACGTCCGGCCGGTGGCCGAGTTGCCTCTCACCGGCGCTGGAAAACTGAACCGTCATGCTGCGGTCACGATGTTCGGCCAAATCATCGGTGGCGGCTAGATCGGCGGATGATTGCAAGCGGCCACGCCCAACCTATCCTTGAAATAGACCGTGTCAGCCATATTCCAGGTAGACGATCATGGTGAACTGCACATTTATTTTGAACGGGATGATTTTCGCAACTTTTACCTACGACGGGGTGCGTTGCACCGCCTTTTCGGGCAACGGGTCGCACCGCAACAATCCAACTTCGGGGAACGTCCCCAACGATGGCTCTATCCCGACGGGGCGCTACTATATCGTCGATCGCCAGAGCGGTGGCACGCTGGGTCCGGTCCTGGATTGGATCGCGGATCGCGACATCTGGTTTGCGCTTTGGCGCGAAGACGGCGCGCTCGACGATCAAACCTTCGTGGACGGGGTCCGACGCGGCGAGTTCCGGCTCCATCCCAAGGGACCGCGCGGCATCAGCCTCGGGTGCATCACGCTCGAATACCGCAGCGAGTTTGACACCCTGCGGACCTATCTGCTGGCCCAGTCGGTCGCTTACATCCCGAAAACTCGAACCCGAACCTACGGCGTCGTCGACGTCGGCATTCTCGTGGACACGCTGGACCCGCGCTACCGCAGCGGCGGGGTCGGCGATACGGCTTTGGCTTGATCGGGTGAAGGCGCAACGGAGCGGTCCCATGCGGGTGATCGGTATTATTCTTAAGCTTGCAGCGATCGCGTTGGGCGCACTGCTTCTTGCGCGCGCCCTTCACGCGACCGAGGTGGGCAACCGAATCCTGCGCCTCGTACCCCAGGAGATATGGAATGCCCTGAACGATCGCTTGGCCCTCGAAGGGGCCGAAACGACGGCAAACGCGGAAATCGTGGTATGGCTGGTCGCGTGCTTGATAGTCTCAGCCGCGCTCGTGTTGGGCGGGAGCGCGCTGTTGCAACGCACCTTGCGCCGGAGATCGCAGCCCGGACCGAGTTTTTCGAGGGTTCCTGGGGAACCTACCAAGGATGGTCCAGAAAATAACTTAAGATATTGATTTTATAAATTTTTATCCAGTTTCTAGCCGGCTTGGCGGGCTGGCGCGCCCCACGGGTCCGATTCCACAAAAACCGCCGAAGAACCAAGATTAAGGATGAACGCACACCAAGTTCATCTTGACAGGCAAAGCGGCAACGTCCTCGGCGCCACCAGCCTGTCAATCGCCATCGCCGCCAACAACAATCCATCCATATCGTGGCGGTGTTGCGGTGTTGCCTTGACCCACCTGTAGTCCCGCTCGAACGCGGAAAACCGTTCAATCGTCCGCATCAAGGTCAGTCAGCAGGCTATCGACGCCCTTGAAACGCCGGCCACGCCTGGCCTCCAACTCCTGCATCGCCGTCGCGGTTTCGGCGTTCGGCATTCGCACGTCAAACATTGCTCTAGGGATTTTTGGAAGAACCCGTCCGGATGACGGCGAATTTGGCTAAAATCCAGCGTCGCAACCCAAATTCGAGGAGAACAGGATAATGGTGGCCCAGCGGGAAACGGTGGTGCTGGTGCATGGTTTGTACGTGCATGGACTGTGGATGCAGTTGCTTGAGTACTGGCTGGAGGAAGCCGGCTACCACACGGTGAATTATTCCTATCCTTCCATCACTCGCACGCCGGCGGAAAACGCCGAGGATTTGCACGCACTGCTGGAACATGTGGATACGCCGGTCGTGCATTTTCTGGCGCACAGCATGGGCGGGCTGGTGGTGCGCCATCTGTTTCACCACTACCCCCAGCGCCATCCGGGCCGGGTGGTGACCATGGGCACGCCGCACCAGGGCAGCTATGCCGCCCAGATCATGCATAATAGTGGATTGGGCTACTTCGTCGGTCGCGGGCTGGAGGCCGGTCTGTTGGGCGATGCCCCGGCCTGGACCCACACCCACCAACTCGGCTCCATCGCCGGCACCCTGAATCTCGGGCTGGGACTGCTGTTCCCCGGCATGCCGGCCCCGGCGGACGGCATGATCGCCGTGGTCGAAACCCAGTTGCCAGGCATGAGCGATCACCTCTGCCTGCCGGTCTCGCACATGCAGATGCTGGTGGATCCGACCGCAGTCTCCCAGGCCTGCGCGTTCTTCGCCACCGGCCGGTTTCGCCATCCGCGCCGGGATAGCAAGATGGTAGACTGAACGTAATTCATTCCTCCCGCATGGGATTCAGGCAAGAGGCTTCGCATGGCTGGACATAGCAAATGGGCGAACATTCAACACCGGAAGAACGCCCAGGACGCCAAACGCGGCAAATTGTTCACCCGGCTGATCCGGGAAATCACGGTAGCGGCCCGCATGGGCGGCGGCGACCCCGGCGCCAATTCCCGGCTGCGGCTGGCCATGGACAAGGCGCTGGTCGCCAACATGCCCCGGGACACCATTGACCGGGCCATCAAGCGCGGCGCTGGGGCGCTGGACGGGGTGGAATACGAGGAAATCCGCTACGAGGGCTACGGCCCCGGCGGCGTGGCGGTGATGGTTGACGCCATGACCGACAACCGCAACCGCACGGTCGCGGAAGTCCGCCACGCCTTCGCCAAATGCGGCGGCAATCTCGGCACCAGCGGCTCGGTGGCGTTCCAGTTCACCGAACGGGGTGTGTTGAGCTACCCGGCGGGCAGCGACGAGGATCGGATCATGGAGGTGGCCATCGAAGCCGGCGCCGAGGACGTGGTGGGCAACGACGACGGTTCGGTGGACGTACTGACCGATCCGGCGACGTTGCAGACGGTCAAGGCCGCGATGACTGCTGCCGGTCTGACGCCGGAAGAAGCCGAAGTCACCCAACGCGCCGCATCCCCGGTTACCCTGAATTTCGAGGACGCCCAGAAGATGGTCAAGCTGCTGGACCTGCTGGAGGATTTGGACGACACCCAGAACGTCTACTCCAACGCCGACATCCCCGACGCCATTCTGGCGAAACTCTGAGCGTGGCGACGGTTCGGTTGCTGGGCATCGATCCCGGTTCGCGCATCACCGGCTACGGCATCCTCGACATGGATGGGCCACGCAGCCGCTACGTCGCCAGCGGTTGTATCCAGACCGATAGCGCCCGGCCGCTGCCGGAACGCTTGAAAACCATCTTTGAAGGCGTGGCCCGCGTGATTCGGGAATACCAGCCGGCGGAAGCGGCAGCCGAGCAGGTGTTCATGCACCGCAATCCCGATTCGGCGCTCAAGCTCGGCCAGGCCCGGGGTGCGGCGCTGTGCGCGGTGGTGATGGCGGGGTTGCCGGTCAGCGAATACGCGCCCCGCGCCATCAAGCAGGCGGTGGTCGGCGGCGGAGCGGCGGACAAGTCGCAGGTGCAGCGCATGGTGGCTTTGTTGCTCAATCTGCCGGAACCGCCGCAGGCCGACGCCGCCGACGCG
Source organism: Candidatus Contendibacter sp. (assembly GCA_008933795.1). GTDB lineage: Bacteria > Pseudomonadota > Gammaproteobacteria > Competibacterales > Competibacteraceae > Contendibacter. Next base: position 28,409 of record WBUJ01000036.1, read on the forward strand.
CTGGCGGTGGCGATCTGCCACGGCCACACCCGCCAGACCTTGCAGCGGTTCGGCGCGGCCGTCGTGCTGGCCGGGAGGCGGCGATGATCGGCCGCTTGCGCGGCTTGCTGGCCTGGAAGCAGCCACCGTATCTGCTGATCGACGCCCACGGAGTCGGCTACGAACTGGAGGCGTCGCTGACCACGTTCCAGACCCTGCCGGAGATCGGCGCGGAGGTGACGCTGCTCACCCATCTGGCGGTGCGCGAGGATGCGCACACGCTGTACGGTTTCGCCAGCCCGGCGGAACGCAGCCTGTTCCGCAACCTGATCCGGGTGACCGGCATCGGTCCCCGGCTGGCGCTGCTGATCCTGTCGGGGATGACCGTGGAACTGTTCGGACGCTGCGTGCGTGAAAACGATACCGCGTCGCTGACGCGATTGCCGGGCATCGGCAAAAAGACCGCCGAACGGCTGATTATCGAACTGCGCGACCGGATCGGCGAACTGGGCCTGGACCCCACGGCGATCGTGTTGCCGGGCGGCCGCGCGGTCGCGCCGGCCATCAACCCGGTGGACGACGCCATCAGCGCTCTGGTGGCGCTGGGCTACAAGCTGCCCGAAGCCTCGCGCATGGTGCAATCGCTCGAAACCGACGGTCTGGCCAGCGAAGCAATCATCCGGCTGGCGTTGCAGGCCAGCGTGCGGCGTTAAGCAAAACTTCAGGGTTTGGCCCGCACACTTTTTTTCTAAAAACTGTTGAAACCGCGCCGCTACTCGCATGAACTCGCCCGACCGCCTGATTGCTCCCGTCGCCAGCAGCGAAGACGCCACGCTGGACCGGGCGGTGCGTCCCCGACGGCTGGCGGACTACATCGGCCAGCAGGCTATGCGCGAGCAGTTGGAGATTTTCATTCACGCCGCCCGCGCCCGCAGCGAGGCGCTGGATCACGTGTTGCTGTTCGGCCCGCCGGGGCTGGGCAAAACCACCCTGGCGCATATCATCGCGGTCGAGATGGGCGTCAACCTGCGCCAGACTTCGGGGCCGGTGCTGGAGCGGCCGGGCGATGTCGCCGCCCTGCTCACCAACCTGGAACCGCGCGATGTGCTGTTCATCGACGAGATTCACCGGCTGAGTCCGGTGGTGGAGGAAGTGCTGTATCCGGCGATGGAGGATTACCAGATCGACATCCTGATCGGCGAGGGACCGGCGGCTCGGTCGATCAAACTGGACCTGCCGCCGTTCACCCTGGTCGGCGCCACCACTCGCGCCGGGTTGCTGACCTCGCCGCTGCGGGATCGCTTCGGCATCGTTCACCGGCTGGAGTTCTATACCCCGGAGGAACTGACCGAGATCGTGACCCGCTCGGCGCGAATTCTCAGCGTCGAAACCGATGTGCCCGCGGGCGCGGCGGAAATCGGTCGGCGTTCGCGCGGCACGCCCCGCATCGCCAACCGGTTGCTGCGGCGGGTGCGCGATTTCGCCCAGGTGAAAGCGGAGGGACGAATCACCGTCGAGGTGGCGCAGCGGGCGCTCGATCTGCTGAAAGTGGACGAACGCGGCTTCGACGAGCAGGATCGACGGTTGCTGTGGCTGATGATCGACAAGTTCGGCGGCGGGCCGGTGGGGCTGGACACGCTGGCGGCGGCGCTGGGCGAGGAACGCGGCACTATCGAAGACGTGCTGGAGCCGTTTCTGATCCAGCAGGGCTTTCTGATGCGCACCCCACGCGGGCGGGTGGCGACGGCGCACGCTTATCGCCATTTCGGCCTGACGACCGCCAGCCCGACGGCGGGTGGCGATTTGTTCGGCGGCGCGACTTGAGATCGAGACAAGGATCGCTAAGGC
>WBUJ01000233.1 GCA_008933795.1 Candidatus Contendibacter sp.
GCTAGGATCGGACCGGCCGCTTGGCCAGCTTGCGCTGCAAGGTGCGGCGGTGCATGCCCAACTGCCGCGCGGTGGCGGAAATGTTGCCGTCGTTGTCGCGCAGCACCCGCTGAATGTGTTCCCATTCCAGGCGATTGATGCTCAGGGGACGAGCGTTGACCGGTGCGGCGGGATCGCCCGTGGTCGCGCCAAAAGCCGCCACCACTTGATCGGCGTCGGCAGGCTTGGGCAGATAGTTGACCGCCCCGAGCTTGATCGCCTCGACCGCCGTGGCGATGCTGGCATAACCGGTCAGCACCACGATCCGGGTCGCCGGCTCCAGCGCCAGCAACTCCGGGATCAGCAGCAGCCCGGAATCGCCAGCCAGATTGAGATCCACCACCGCATACTCCGGCGGGTCCGCCGCCGCCAGCCGCAGCGCCGTGGCGCTGTCGCGCGCCGTGGCGACCGCGAAGCCGCGCCGGCTCAACGCCAGCCCCAACACCCGGCAAAAGGTCGGGTCATCATCCACCAGCAGCAGGCTGGAACGGTCGGTAAGGTCCACAGTTTCCATCATGCAGCGCCGGCGTGGACGGGCAAATCAACGCGGGTGCAGGTTTCTCCCTTGGGATCGCGCCACAGGCTCACCCGGCCGCCCAACCGCTCCAGCGCAGCGTTAGCCAGCAGCAGGCCAATGCCCGCGCCCTCCTCCTTGGTGGAAAAGAACGCTTCGCCGGCGCGGCGCAGCGCTTCCGGCGTCAAGCCCGCGCCCTGGTCCCGAATCTCGATCACCACCCGCTCGCCCTCCCAACGCCCTTCCAGGTTCACGCTGTGCGGGCTGGCGTCGGCGGCATTGTTGAGCAGATTGAGGAGGGTCTGACTGACCGTCTGCGGGGCCGCCACGGTGGGCGGCGGCGACGACCCGGCGCAACGCACCGCCAGCGGCACGCCCGGCCGCAGCAGTTGCCAGCGGGTGCGGATCTGTTCCAGCAGCGCATCCAGCGGCTGCGTCGTTTCCCGGTCGGCGGCCAGGTTGGCGCTGCGCAGCAGGTCGCCGAGGATTGCCTTGCAGGCGTCCACCTGCTGGCGCAGCACGCTCAGGTCGGCGCGAAATTCTGCGTCGCCGTCGTGGCTGTGTTCCATCTCGCGGGCCAGCACGGCGATGGTGGACAGCGGCGTGCCCAATTCGTGCGCCGCGCCCGCCGCGAACAGCCCCAGGGTAAGAATCTGCTCGTCGCGCAACGCCTGTTCGCGCAGTTGCGCCACCTGACGATCCCGGAGGCGCAGGGCCGTCGCCAGTCGCGCCACGAACCCGGCGATCAGCAGCGCGCTGATGGCGAACACCAGCCACATCCCCCACAGATGGATCTCAAAGCCGGGACTGTAGCAGGTGAGAATGCCGGGCAAGGGCGAGTAATGAAACATCAAGGCGGTGTAGAGCGCCACCGTGACCGCTGCCATAAGCCAGACCTGGCCTGCCGGCAACAGGGCGGCGGCGACGATCAGCGGCAGGAGCAGCAGCGACACGAACGGATTGCTGGCCCCGCCGCTGAAAAACAGCAGCAGCGCCAGCGCCAGCACATCAAGTTGCAGGTACGCGAACAACTCCCAGGCGGTCACCGGCTTGCGCCGCCGGGCGAACGGATGCACGGCCACGAACGCCAGCGCCCCCCAGCCCAGGAACAGCGTCACCGCCAGGAACGGCAGCGGTTGCGGCGGCGTCAGGCCAAACCGCAGCCAGAGCAGCATGACGCACGGCCCCAGCACCACCAGCACGCGCAGTAACAACAGACGTCGTAAATCTTCCATCGTCCCTCACGCCCGAAACCGCCGCGTCAGATGTCGCAACTGGCGCACCCGTTCGGGCGGAGCGACCGGGCCGTAGCGCAGCGCCGCGTACAGGCGCGCGATCTCTCTAACCGATTCTGCTAATTCAGGCCGTTGTACTGCTACCCGCCCGGCGAAATCCAGCGGTCCTTCGGTCGCGCCGCGCGCCAGCCCATGCCGGGCCAGCCGGGCGCAGAACCGTTGCCAGGCGCGCGCCACCGGATCGCGGGCCAGCCGACTCCGCCAGCGCCAGCCGGCATACAGTACGCCGAACCCGCTCAGCGCAACCATCATCGCCACCGTCATCCCACCCCAGTCCGCTGGCCCGAAACCCAGCCCCGACAGAAATTCCTTCTGGCGGTCGGGACCATAGGCCAGCACCCATTCGTTCCAGGAATTATTCAAGGTATCCCAACCCAGCGCCAATTGGCGCAGCCATTCGCTGTCGCCGCCGCGCCGCGCCAGAAACGGCAGGAGACCCGAATCGGACAAGGCGGCATAAAGTCCCTGCTGGACCCGGTTTGGGGCCACCGCGCCGGTCGGGTCCACCCGCACCCAGCCGCGCCCTTCCAGCCAAACCTCGGCCCAGGCATGAGCGTCGGATTGACGGACGATCAGATAGCCGCCCATGACGTTCATTTCCCCACCCTGATAGCCGGTCACCACCCGCGCCGGCACACCGCCCACCCGCATCAGGAACACGAAGGCGCTGGCGTAGTGTTCGCAAAAACCCTGCCGGGTGCGGAACAGAAAATCATCCACGATCTCGCCACCCAGCAACGGCGGCGTCAGGGTGTAATAGAACGGCTGCTCCCGAAACAGGGTCAGGGCGGACCTCACCAGCGCCTCGGGCTGGGAATCACGCTGCCGCCAGTCCGCCACCAGCGCCCGGGCGCGCGGGTTGCCGCGCGACGGCAGTTGCAAACCACGGCTGCGTTCCGCTCCAGTCAGTTCCCCGGTTCGATAAGCCGGATACGACCGCATTTCGTAGCGGTACACCTCGTTGACCGGTTGATCGCGCAGCAGTTGAAACGAAGGGGTCATCCTGGCGCGCGGCGGCAGGCGGGCCGGCAGGTCCAGCGCGAACAGCCAGCTTCTGTTGCTCGGTTCCAGCACGACCGCATAGTCCACCGCCGCGCCTTCCGGGGTAAAGGGCGTGGGGGTCTTGGTCGGCGGCTCCTCGGGGCGGGTCCAGCGCCGACCGTCGAAATGCCACAGCACCGGCCCGCGCCAGTAGCGCTGGTTCGGCGGCGGGATGGCGTCGGCGAACCGGACCCGGAACGCCACCTCGCCGGACTGGCTCAATTCGCTGATGGTGCCGGGCGCCATCTGCTCGGACAGTCCGGTGCGGCCCTTGTAGGCGTCCCTGGGTAGACCCCACAGCGGGCCGGGAATGCGCGGAAACAGCACGAACAGGATCAGCATGACCGGAACCGCCAGCAACACCATCCGCCCCGTCAACCGCAGCGGAGCCAGCGCGGTCAGACCGGCGTGCTGGCGATGGATCAACACCTGAGCGGTCAGCATGACGACGATGGCCGCCAGCAGGTAGGCCACTTGCGGAATGTCCTGGCTGTAGAGCAGGTTGCTCATCACCAGCAGATAGCCCAGAAACACCAGCACCACGCCATCGCGCAACGCGCGGGATTCCAGCAGCTTGCAGGCGGTCATCGCGGTCAGCAGCGCCACCCCGGCGTCGCGGCCAAACAAGGTCCGGTGGTCGATCACCACCCCGGCCCCGGCCAGCAGCGCCACGAGCAACAGCAGCCAGCGCGGCGGCAACGCTCGGTCCCGGAACAAAATGAACCCGCGCCAGCCCACCAGCGCAGCGAACAGCACCGTCAACCAGACCGACAGTTCGGTGGTCTGGGGGACGACCGCCAACACCAGCGCGGCCAGCAGCCAGGCCAGCGCCGTCCGGGTCAACGGTTGTTCGGGTCGTTTGGGAGAAGGCGGGGCATGAGGGGAACGCCGGCGCTTCCAGAACTTCATCGAGGGAGACTCCAAAAAACTGGGTAACAATCGCACCAACTGGGTAGGGTACGCAATGCGTACCCTACTGCCACTGCTCGTGGTGAAATACACGAAGGAATTTGACCCTGATTTCCTGTTAAAGATGGCGACCACCCGGAGTAATCCATTGAGCCACCAGCCCGCCCCCGCACAACTCGACACGTTCATCGCCACTTGGCGCGATAGCGCCTTGACCG
>WBUJ01000037.1 GCA_008933795.1 Candidatus Contendibacter sp.
GCCATGAACAGCCTGCTACAACGAGCGCAACCCCAGCCGGCCCCCGCCAGCGCCGGCGGGTGGGCGCAACCCCAGCCGGCCCCCGCCGCCCTGGTGCAGGGCGTAGGCGTGCCCGCGAAAATCTCGCGTGGGCGCGGCAATCTGAAAATCATCCTCTGGTTGCCCGCCGAATGCGCCAGCAGCCCCAGCGCCCTGAATGCCGCGCTCGATCAATTGGAGAGCGCCGGGATTCCACTGGACGTATGGGAGCCCAAAGACAGCGGTTGGGGAAGCAGCTCCACCAGCAACAAATGGAGACGATAGCCATGTTCGCCAACCCCCAGCACCAGCCCATCGCCCTAACCGTCCCTCTAGCGCCCGCCGCGTTCGTCGCGCTGGACTTGGAGACCGGCGACGCGCCGCCCGAGGCCATCGCCGCCGCTATCGCCGGGTGGAAAGCTCCAGCGAATTGGAAGCCGGAAACGGTCGAGGCGAAACGGAGGGAGTTTGCAGAGAAGATCATCGAGAAAGCGGCCCTGCTCGATGCGTCGCCGATCCTTTGCGTTGCCCTGCAAACCGACCGAATTCGGCTGGTTTTAAACGGGATGGACGACAGCGCGCCGGCCATTGACGGCTGGCCGGTTGTCCCCTGCGTCAATGAGCGCGGGTTACTGGTGACTCTCCGGGCATGGCTGGACGCCAGCACCACGCCGGAAACCCTGATTGTCGGCCACAACATCCGGGCGTTCGATCTTCCCAAGCTGCGCCATGCCTACATCCGGCATGGCCTACGCTTGCCAGAAATCCTCAAGCCCAGACTGAGGGAAGAGAACAAAGCCGAGACGGTAGACACCGCCACGCTGTTCAAGGCGTTCAGCATGGAACACCGCGATGATTTTTGCGCGAGCTTGGACACGGTAGCGGCCAGTTTCGGGATACCGCGCCCCAAAGCTCATATGAGCGGCGCGGACTGCCCCAGGCTGTACCGTGAGGGGCAAATTGAGATCATCCTTACCTACTGCTGCGTGGACGTGGCCACCACCACCCGCGCCTATCAGTTGATGTCCAGCGCCGCGCTGGACATTGAGTAAACCCAATTCAGCGCCAAGGACGGCGCAAGGAGAACGGACAATGAAATACTACCTGCATCGCAAATACTACATCGCAATTCACGGCGATTTGATCGACGCGGTAAAAGCAATCCATCCATTCGAGTCTCTACGCGCCAGCGACTTCTACGAGATTACCGCTGACGAATACACCAATACCGTGCTCGATTGGCGCTACGAAGATGGAGAGTGGCAGCAATAAATCATGCCAATCCGACCGGAAGAGAAACCACGCTACCCGCCGAACTGGCGGGAGATTCGCGCCGCGATTCTGGAACGCGCCGGCGACCGCTGCGAGCAGTGCGGTATCCCCAACCGCGCATGGCGCAACAACGCCACGGGGCAACGGACCAAGGACGCGGGACTGGCCGAGGCGTGGCAGCTGGACGGCGACAAGATCGCGCGCATCGTGCTGACCGTGGCCCACCTCGACCACCAACCGGAGCACAACAACCAGGCCAACCTACGCGCGATGTGCCAGCGTTGCCATTTGGCCTACGACGCGGACCACCACCAGCAGACGGCCTACCGGACCCGCCGCGCCGGCAAAGCCGCAGGAGACCTGTTCGATGCGCACGTATGACCTGAGCGAAGCGGCGGCCCTGCTCAAGATGAGTCCAGAAGCATTACGCCAGCGCGCCAAGGGAGGCAGCATCCCTGCCTACAAGCCCGGCAAACGCTGGGTTTTCCTGGAAACGGATTTGCACGCCTACCTGATCGGCTATGCTGAGAACGGACAGGCATTGCGAGCGACGCCAACCCGTGGAGGAAAATCATGTCGCTCTACAAACGAGGGAATACCTGGTGGGTCCGCTTCACGGCACCCAACGGCAAACGAGTACACCAATCTGCTGAAACTGCCGACCGGTCGGCAGCCCAGGAATACCACGACACGCTGAAAGCGCGCTTGTGGCGCGAAGCCAAGTTGGGGGACCGACCGCGCCACACCTGGAACGAGGCCGTGGTGCAGTGGCTGAAGGAAACCAGCCACAAGGCCACGCACGAGGACGACATCAGCAAACTGCGCTGGCTGGACACCTACTGGCGCGGCTGGGCACTAGACCGCCTCACCCGGCAGGAGATCCAACGAATCGGCACCATCAAGGCGGCGGAAGCCAGCCCAGCGACCGCAAACCGTTACTTGGCGCTGATCCGCGCCATCCTGATCCGCGCACAGCGGGTTTGGGAATGGCTGGACCGGGTTCCAGCGATCACCCTTTACCCGGAGCCGAAGCAGCGTATTCGCTGGCTGACGCGGGAACAGGCGAACCGGTTGCTGGAAGAATTACCGGCCCACCTAGCGGATATGGCCAGGGTCGCACTGGCAACGGGGCTACGGGAGGCAAACGTCACCGGCCTGCTGTGGAGCCAGGTCGATACCGCCCGCGCGGTCGCGTGGATTCATCCCGACCAGGCAAAAGGCCGGAGGGCGATCCCGGTACCGCTCAACGCCGAGGCGCTCGGGGCTATTCGGGCGCAGGCCGGCGCGCACCACCGGTACGTCTTCACCTTTCGCGGTCAGCCGGTCACCCGCGCCAGCACGGCGGCATGGTACAAGGCGCTGGCCCGCTGCGAACTGACGGATTTTCGGTGGCACGACCTACGCCACACTTGGGCGAGTTGGCACGTGCAGGCAGGAACACCGTTGCACGTACTACAGGAATTGGGAGGTTGGCGAACGCCGGCGATGGTGCAACGCTACGCGCACCTCGCCCCGGAGCATCTGGCGGAGCACGCAGCGAGGATTGCCGCACCAAATCTGCACCACCCCAAGCTCAGGGTGGTGAAATGAGGTGTAAGTGCTTGAATTTGGTGGCCAGGGTCGGAATCGAACCAACGACACGCGGATTTTCAGTCCGCTGCTCTACCAACTGAGCTACCTGGCCGGATCGCGCCTCGCGCGAAAGAGGGGCGCATTTAAGCAGCTTGCGCGATAGTCGTCAAGCCAGTTCACGTTTTCGGCGGCACGTAGCCTTCCGGCAACGACGAACCTTCGCCGAAGAAGAACCGCGTCATCTGTTCCTCCAGAAACTGACGTGCTTTCGGCTCGAACGGCGTCAGTCGGTATTCGTTGATCAGCATGGTCTGCTGTCGCAACCATTGTTGCCAGGCCGGCTTGGAGACATTCTCGAAAATTCGCTTGCCCAGCTCCCCGGGATAAGGCGGACGATCCAAACCTTCGGCTTCGACGCCGAGCTTGATGCACATTACCATTCGAGCCATTCGCTGATTCCCGTTCGTTCTACCGTTCGCTGGCCAACACCGCCAGGAGCCGCCGCACTGGCGCGGCCACTCCACGGTCGTCAATATGGCGAGGGTTATACCAGACAAACCGCTCCCCTTCCATCACCGTCCCAGCCGACCCCGTCACCGTCGCCGGCACTGGGATAATATCGAGTCGAAAGTGGCTGAAACCGTGCCGCAACACGCTCCACGGCGTCCCGACCGTTACCTCCAGTCCCCACCGTTCCCGGCACCAGGCGGCGATATCCATCTCCGGCGGACACTCGGGAAAACTCCACAGCCCCCCCCAGACGCCGACCGGCGGACGGCGCTCCAGCAACACCTCGCCCTCCGCCCCGCGCAGCAGCAGCATCCGCGTAACGCGCACCGGCAAGTCCCGTCGTGGTTTCGGTTTGGGATAGTCAGATTCCCGTCCTTGGGCATGAGCTGCGCAATTCGCCGCCAGCGGGCATTGGTTGCAGTGCGGCCGGCGCGGCGCGCAAACCATCGCGCCAAGATCCATGATCGCCTGGGTGTAATCCGCGACCCGCTCGGCCGGCGTGTAGCGTTCCGCCAGTTCCCACAAGGTCGCCAGCACTCGGGCTTGGCCCGGCCAACCCTCGACCGCCGCGAACCGCGCTAGCAACCGCTTGACGTTGCCATCCAGAATCGGCTGGCGTTGCCCAGCCGCCAGCGTCAGAATCGCCCCCGCCGTCGAGCGGCCAATACCTGGCAGGCCTTGCAGTGCCGCGCTATCCAGCGGCATCTCCCCGCCATGCCGGTCGCGCACGATTCGCGCCGCCTCATGCATATGGCGGGCGCGGGCGTAGTACCCCAATCCGGCCCACAGTCTCAGTACCTCGTCCAGCTTGGCGTCGGCCAGTGTCGTTAGATCGGGAAACCGCGCCATGAACCGTTCATAATAGGGAATCGCCGTCGCTACCTGGGTCTGCTGCAGCATGATTTCCGACACCCAGACCCGGTACGGCGTGGGGTTCTCTTTCCAGGGCAGACGCTTACGGCCGTGCGCGTCGAACCAGTCCAGCACGCGCCGGCCAAATTCATCCGGAGTCATCCGATTTCCGCTTTACGAGGATGTTGCCATGGCACGTATTCTCATCGCCGGCTGCGGCGACGTCGGCGCGGCCCTGGGCCAGGGTTTGAACGCGGCCGGGCATGAGGTTTGGGGTTTGAAGCGCCGCCCGGCCGATTTACCGCCCGGCATCCGGCCGCTGGCGGCCGATTTGACCGATCCGGCGACCTTGAACGCCCTGCCGCCTGAATTGGATGCCGTCGTCTACAGCGCCGCCGCCGCCGGCTTCAGCGAAGCCGCCTATCGGGCCGCCTACGTCACCGGCGTCCGCAACCTGCTCGACGCCCTGCGCCGGGCGGGCCAGCAACCCCGCCGGTTGCTGTTCACCTCCAGCACCTCGGTGTACGCCCAGCACCAGGGCGAGTGGGTGGACGAGGATTCGCCCGCCGAGGCGGACAGCTTCAGCGGGCGCTGCATTCGTGCAGGCGAACAATTGATGTGGGATAGCCCTTGGCCGGCGGTGGCGATCCGTTTCGGCGGCATCTACGGTCCTGGCCGCACCCGGTTGATTGACAGCGTCCGCGCCGGAACCGCCGCCCGTCCCGCCGGACCGCCGCTCTACACCAACCGCATTCATCGCGACGATTGCGCCCGGACGCTGGAACATTTGTTGTTTCTGCCGGGGCCGGCGCCGCTTTATCTTGCCACGGACGATGACCCGGCGCCGCTGGGCGAGGTGCTGAGCTGGCTGGCGGTCCAACTCGGCGTGCCGGAACCGCCGCTGGCCGCGAACCCACCCTTGAAGCCAGGCGCCGGGGCCGGCGATCCCGCGTTGCGCATGCGGGCCAGCAAGCGTTGCCGCAACGCCCGGTTGCGCGCCAGCGGCTTCCAGTTCCGTTATCCCAGCTACCGGAACGGTTATGCTGCGCTGCTGCGATTGGAAAACTGAAGGCGAGCGACTAACGCCGGGCGTCTTTCGTCTTTCGTCTCGCTAGAACGCCGCGCCGGAGAAATCGTAGCTCATCTCGCGATAGGGGTGTTGCAGGAAAAATCCCTGGATTAGATCCACGCCCAGCGACCACAGGATCGGCATGGCTTTCACGTCCTCCACCCCGCCAACGATGGTGGCCGCGCCCAAGGTCTCCAGATTCTTCGTCAGTTCCTTGATCTGGGCCTGCTTCTTGGGATCTTTGGCGAGGCCATTGACGAAGTACATGTCCAGCTTGACGTAATCGGCGCCCAGATTTTTGAGCAGCGACAGCGAGTCCGCGCCCCGACCAAAACGGTCCAGGCAGAAGCCACAACCCAGCATCTTGATGCCGCCCAGGAAGCCGAACATGTCGCGCAGGCTACGCTCGGCGGTGGATTCCGCCACTTCGAATACAAGGTTCTGCGCTTCCACGCCGGTCTGTTCCAGCCGCTCGCGCAGCCAGCCGCTCAGCGTCCGATCCTGCAAGGTCACCGGCAGAATCTTGATGAACACCGTGGTCTTGCGCTGGCGCTGACGCAGCATGTCGAGCACGTGCTCGATCACCCAGCGGTCCAGGGCCTGCCCCAATTCATGGTTGTAAACCACGCCGAACACACTGCCTGGCACCAGTTCCTGACCGTCGTTGCCGCGCAACCGCAACAACACCTCGTAGCGCTCGTTGGTATCGCCCCGCATGCTGGCGATCGGTTGAAACACCAGCCAAAGTCGTTCGTGCGCGACGATCTCGCGCACCTGCTCCAGCATCCGCGCCCGCGACGAGGCTTCCTGGTCACGCTTGTCCTTCAATTCGGTCTGTTGCAGAACGATGCGTTCCCCTTTGGCTTCCCGCGCCAGACCGCAAGCCAAATCGGCCCGCTGGATCAACATCAGATGATCCTGGCTACGGTCGGTCGCCAGCGCCACACCGACGCTGGTTCGCAACAACAGAGCCTGCTCGCCGACCTGGTAGAACCCGGTTTCCAGCGCGTCGCGGATGCGGCGGGCCAGCGCCAGCAACGGTTCGCCGATCAAGTTGGGGATTAGCGCCGCGAACATGGCGTCGCTGAACCGGGCTGCCTGCTGGTCCTGATTCAGCACCTGCCGTAGTCGCCTGGCCGCTTGGCCCACGACTTCGTCGGCGGCCGCCACCCCAGCGGAATCGCGGATGGAACGCAGGTTATCCAGCACGATGAACATCACCGCCTGCGACTGGGCGCTCAGGCCCAGGGTCTCGATCGCCCGCTCCAGCAGCGTCAGGTAACGCCGGCGGTTGAACAGGCCGCTGATCGGGTCGTTGTCGGTCAGCGAACCGAGCTTGATCCGCATGGCGCGCGCCCGGCGTAGCCGTTGCTTGATTTCCCAGCACAGGTAGCTGATCGGCGCCGGTTTGGTCAGCAGACTGGTGCCCGGCACATCCAGATTGCTCAGATAATTCGGCACGTCGGCTGGGAGGCACAGCAGGATGATGGGCAGAGTGTCGCAATCCCGATGCTGGGTGATCACCTGCGCCAGTTCCTGTCCGCTCACTTCCTTGATGTCCAGATCGATCAGCAACAAGTCTGGCCGGAAGCGATGAATATCCTGCAAGACTTGCAGCGGCTGGATCACCACTCGCGGAATGATGCCCTTTTCCTCCAAGGCGCCCGCCATCTCCCAAGCCTCGGCCGGTTGGTCGTTGACGATCAGCACCCGAAAGTAGCCCTGCGAGGTTTGCGGCAACAGCAGTTCCCGCAATACATCGAGCAGTTCGTCATTCTCGAACGGTTTACTGAAGTAGGCCACGCCGCCCGCCCGCACCGCTTCCAGCCGCGCGCTTATGTCGTTGCGCTCGGCCAGAAACAACACCGGCGCCCGTAAGTCGGTCTCGGCGCGCAGTTGGGCGATCAGCGCCGTGGCTGGTTCCGGGCCGCCGGAAAAATCCACATCGACGATGATGGCGCCGGGTACCCGTTCCCGCAGGCGCTGTTCGGCCTCGACCAAGTCGGCGATGTGTCGGATCCGATAGCCAGCATCCTCAAGTTTCGCCACCAGAGGCGGATTTTCGTCCGGGGCGATCAAAACGATTTCCGGTAGGGGCGACAATAGAGGACGAGTTCGAGGCTCATCACTCGCATTATATCCGCTGCTTGCCGTCAGGATATTGCGCACGGCTTCGATCAGCGCCGTCAATCGCTGCCGGTCGGGTTCGCTGGGTATGCCGCCGCTGACCGCGCAATTTTTGATGTGTTGCTCCAGTTGCGCGACCAGGTTGCGCAGACGCTCGTCGTCGCGTTCCCGCGCGTTCTGCACCATGTCCTGCGCCAGTCGCGTCAACATCGCGAACGACTTGGGATTCCATTTGACGTAGTACAGCTTCTGCCATAAATCCTCGATCAGCTTCAGGTAATTGACCAGCCTGAGGCGCTGGCTGTTTCCGCTTTCAGCCTGACTCATGGCTTAATCTCCTTAGGATTTTCCAGCAGTGATGAACGGATTATAGCGTTGTCATTTCAAGCGTTTGATCGATGTTCCATGCTCCACTTGGCTCACGTCCCGCACCGCGCCGTGGGAAGCGCTGGTGGTCATGGCGGCATAGGCACGCAACGCGGGCGATATCGGCCGTTGGCGGCTGGCCGGTTTCCAGGCCGCCGCTCCCCGTTCTTGCATCGCCGCCCGCCGTCGTTGCAGTTCCTCGTCGCTCACGGCGAGATGGATGCGGCGGTTGGGAATGTCGATCTCGATTCGGTCGCCCTCCTCGACCAGGGCGATGACGCCGCCCTCCGCCGCTTCCGGCGAGACGTGGCCGATGGACAGCCCAGCGGTGCCGCCGGAGAAGCGGCCGTCGGTGATCAGCGCGCACGCTTTGCCCAGTCCCCTGGATTTTAGATAGCTGGTCGGATAGAGCATTTCCTGCATCCCGGGTCCACCCCGGGGACCCTCGTAGCGGATCAGCACCACGTCGCCAGATTGAATCCGCCCGCCCAGGATTGCGCTCACCGCGTCTTCCTGACTTTCCACCACCCGCGCCGGACCCTGGAACACCAGGTTGCTCTCATCCACGCCGGCGGTCTTGACGATGCAGCCCTCCTCGGCCAGGTTGCCGTACAGCACCGCCAAGCCGCCGTCCTGGGAATAGGCATGGTTCTTGTCGCGGATACAGCCATTTTCCCGATCCATATCCAGGTACGGCCAGCGAGTGTTCTGACTGAACGCCTCCTGGGTGGGAATGCCCGCCGGACCGGCGGAGTAGCGCAACCGGGCTTCGTCCCAGGCGGTCGGGCGGGCGATGTCCCAGCGGTCCAACGCCTCGCTCATCGTTTCGCTATGCACGGTGCGCACGTCGCGGCGCAACAGCCCGGCGCGGTCCAGTTCGCCGAGAATGGCGATCACTCCACCGGCCCGATGCACGTCTTCCATATGGTATTTCTGGGTGGAGGGAGCGACCTTGCACAGGTTCGGCGTCCGCCGTGACAGTCGGTCGATGTCGCGCAGGGTGAAATTCACCCCGCCTTCCTGGGCCGCCGCCAGCAGGTGCAGCACGGTGTTGGTGGAGCCGCCCATGGCGATGTCGAGGCTCATGGCGTTCTCGAAGGCCGCGAAGGTGGCGACGCCGCGCGGCAGCGCGGATTCATCGCTCTGCTCGTAATAGCGCCGGGTCAGTTCGACGATGCGCCGGCCCGCTTCCAGGAACAGTTCCCGGCGGTCGGCGTGGGTGGCCAGCAGCGAGCCGTTGCCGGGCAGGCTCAGGCCCAGCGCCTCAGTCAGGCAGTTCATGGAGTTGGCGGTGAACATGCCCGAGCAAGAGCCGCAGGTCGGGCAGGCCGAGCGTTCGATCCGGGTCACGTCCTCGTCGCTGACCTTGTCATCGGCGGCGGTGACCATGGCGTCCACCAAATCCAACTTGACATCCTGGCCGGCCAGTCGGGTCTTGCCGGCTTCCATCGGCCCGCCGGAGACGAAAATGGCCGGAATGTTGAGCCGCATCGCCGCCATCAACATGCCCGGCGTGATTTTGTCGCAGTTGGAGATGCACACCAACGCGTCGGCGCAGTGGGCGTTGACCATGTATTCGACCGAATCGGCAATCAGTTCGCGCGAGGGTAGCGAGTACAGCATCCCGCCGTGACCCATGGCGATGCCGTCATCGATAGCGATCGTGTTGAATTCCTTGGCGATGCCGCCGGTCGCTTCGATTTCGCGCGCCACCAGTTGCCCCAGGTCCTTTAGATGGACGTGGCCAGGCACGAACTGGGTGAAGGAGTTGGCGACGGCGATGATCGGCTTGCCGAAGTCGCCATCCTTGACGCCGGTGGCCCGCCACAGCGCGCGGGCGCCCGCCATGTTGCGGCCGTGGGTGGTGGTGCGGGAACGATAGTCGGGCATAGGGAACTCCAAAAAGCTAAAAAAGAGGCGGAACCCTCGGGAAAAACCACCAAATATGACGGAAATTCTACGTCAATTTCTAGCGCCCGTGACATGAATCCGCTGGGAGCAGCTCAACAATAAACATCGGGCCTCGTCCGTGATTCCTAGTAACGCCACACCAACCACTAACCACCAACCACCAACGCAACGTCGTTGACCGTGGCGCTCAACCGCGCTCGCCCATCCCCCTCGTCCACGATTTGCTGATCGTCGCTCAGCAATGTTTCGTACAGATGCCGGGCCGCGTTGGAACAGCACCACCAGTTGCATCGGCTCACCTTCGGGATATTCGAAACCGCCGGCGCGGAGGTAGGTGTCGAGATCGAAGCCTTCGGGCAGCCGGCGCGGTTGATCGGCCAGCAACCGCATCGATCCGTTCGGGCTTGAATTGGCTGAGTTTGTAGGCGCTGTCTTTCAGCAACTCGGCAATGGTAAGGGTCGTGATTCGTTTCCTGAAATGCAAGGTTTGCTCCATCCATGGAAAAGTATAAACGGCTTGCTACCGGCTTGGCCCAAAAGAAAACGGCGCGCGGAGCCAAGTCCGGGCGCCGTTCTGAATAAAGCGTGACGACAAGGGATTAGCGAGACAACCCCTTTACGCTACCACTGCGCTACAACTGCTTTTCAGCAGTTGGCGGGATTCGAACCCGCGACCCAAGAGTCCCATGTAGTCCCGCGAGCATTCGCCACGACAAGCGGAAAGGCGACGACAAGAGATTGACGAGAGTTTTTTCTTCCCGCTGTGTGGAGCGGAGACCATGTACTCCCGCCGGCATTCGCCGCCGCAAATCAAGACCGCCCGGACCGGACAAGGAAATGACCGAGAGTGGGTACGCGGAGTAGGCATGTACTCCCGGTCGAGCATTCCAGCCCGGACGGCCAAAACGGTTGCCAATTATACCTCCACGGCTTCGATTTCGCGCACCCAGTGCTCGCCGTCCAACTGCCCGGCAGCGAACCGCGCCAGCACCTCGAACACCACATCCGAGAACCCGCCGACGTTTAGCACATCCTCGCGGGTTTGCGCCTGCACCGTGGCGTAGGGCTGAATGTCAATGCAGGCCAGCCGCGCCCGTGGGTTGCGCCGGCGGAATACTTCCCACTGCCGCATTGTCTCGGTACCGTGCCCCTGTTGCGGGTCAGCCCACGATTCGTTGTCGGAGACGTAAATCACCAGATCGCCCGCCGCCTTACGCTGGTTCAGCGTCGCCAGCGGCAACCCGCAATCCGTCCCGCCGCCGCAGAGTTGCGCCAGCATTTGGGCCTGGGTCAACACGCTGTCGCGGCGGTTCAGCCGGGGCGTGTGGACCTGGGTATCGAACGGCAGAATCTCCGTCGCCGGATTCTTCGCCGACAGCGCCGCCGCCACCAGCGCCGCCACATCTACGCAGCGCACCTTGGAGGTCGCGCCCTTGCGGTGACCGGTTACGGGAGAGGCCATCGAACCGGATACATCCAGCAGCACGTAAACCTGTCCCGGCAGTTCCGGCACGTTTTCCAGCGCCACGTCCAGCGCATCCTGCAAGGCGTCGCGGACGATTTCCGGCACCGCCGGATCGGTCATCGTGTACGCGCTGAGCAACTGGTACGGGAACACCCGCGCCCGCCGAATCGCCGCCGGATCGCGCAGCCGTTCGGCGATGCGCTGGGCCATGCCGCCGACCTTGAACACCTCATGCCGGGCGAAGGTGTTCAGGTTCATCCGGGTCATCTGCCACGGTGCCTGACAGGCGATGGCGACCCAGTGTTGCGGCTGCAAGGGCAGGGCGGTCAGCAACTCGAACGGCACGTTCGGGACCGGCGCTTCCACGTCGTTCCTGAACTGTTCCAGCGCCTTGATGGCTTCCGGCAACAGCGCCGCGTCGTGCGGTTTGCCGATCAGCCAGGCGTACAGCGCGGTCCATTCCGGCGTCGCCGGCTTCGGGTGAACCATCTTGAGCACGTCCGCCAGCGACGGGTCGTTGCCGACCGCGGCGCTCAGCAGTTGCACGTCGGTGCGCCCGTTCAGCCAGTTCTGGACCAGCCGCTTGGGCCGGCTGCCCAGCGATTTGCGCCCGACCGCGCCGGAACGCAGGATCTGTACGAAATTGCGCAACATCCGCCCGTTATCGATGACCTTGGCGAAAGCCGGCTCCAGCCAGTCCGGGCCATGCTGCGCCAGCCACGCCGTCAGCAGCGCCGGCATGTCCTTCATCTGGCCGCGCCGGCGGGCGTAAATCGCCGTTTTAGCGACGAAGGCCGGCTCAACCGCCGCGCACAAGCCCAGCACGGCGTCCAGTTGCATTTCCGCGTTGGCGTAGAACGTGGCGTTCAGGCAACCGGTGGCGGCGTATTGCGCCAGCGCGGCCTGGGGGGAAAGCGCGTAAGCCTTGCCGCCGGTCTCATTGTAAGCGTTGGTTTCCGGCGGCAGGCGGCCCGGCCGGGATTGGAAAAGCTGCTTGTTGGCCATCTCGATGACTCCTTGTCCAGGATGGAGAGTGACACCAGGATAGACCTACAAGTTCCATGGATTCCAAAAGGCCATTTAGGACGATGGCGCGACCTGCAACAGCAGTTTGCCGACGTGACGGTTGGACTCCATCAGGGCGTGGGCGGCGGCGGCCTCAGTCAGTGGGAATACGCGGTCGATCAGTGGCCGAAGCGCGCCGCTGGCCAGCAGCGGCCAGACGGTTTCACGCAACGCTTTCGCAATCGGCGCTTTGTGGGCCACGGGCCGGGCGCGCAGGGTCGAGCCGGTGATCGTCAGGCGCTTCATCATCACTGGCGCCAGGTTCAGTTCCATCTTGGCCCCGCGCAGGAAAGCGATGAACACCAGTCGGCCCTCGACCGCCAGCGCGCTGAGATTGCGCTGCACGTAATCGCCGCCGACCATGTCCAGAATGACGTCCACACCTTTGTTGTTCGTGACTGCCTTGATGACCTGGACGAAATCCTCCTCGCGGTAATTGATCACCCGTTCCGCGCCCAAGTCCAGACAGGGCTGCACTTTCTCGCTGCCGCCGACGGTGGCGAACACCCGCGAACCCAGCGCCCTGGCCAGTTGAATCGCAGTAGTGCCGATGCCGCTGGTTCCGCCGTGAACCAGCAGGCTTTCACCGGGTTGCAGCCGAGCCCGGTCAAAGACGTTGCTCCAGACCGTGAAAGAGGTTTCCGGCAGCGCAGCGGCCTGTTGCACGGTCAGTCCTGTTGGAATCGGCAGACATTGTGGGGCAGGAGCGACGCAATATTCGGCATAACCGCCGCCGGTCAACAGGGCGCACACCTCGTCGCCGATGTTCCAGTCCGTCACGCCTTCGCCCAGCGCGACCACCGTACCGGCAACTTCCAGACCGGGCAGATCGGATGCACCCGGCGGTGGCGGATAACTGCCTTGGCGTTGCAGGCAGTCGGGACGGTTGACGCCAGCGGCGGCGACCTGGATCAGCACCTCGCCAGTGGCAGGTTGCGGCACGGGCCGGCGGGTAGGAGCCAGTTTTTCGGGGCCACCGGGTTCGGTGATTTCGATGACGGTCATCAGTTCGGGCAGGGTCGGGTGCATGGTGCGGTCTCGGGTTCGGGCTGGGTCAGGAGCACTTGGAATCGCCGCAGTTCAGGCAGGTCAGACAGCCATCCATCACGATGACCGCCTTGGTCTGGCACTTGCCGCAGAGGGTGGCTTCCGGCGGAAAGGTGTTTTCGCCCGCCTCCTCGATGGCTTTCATGCCGATTTCGTACTTGATGCGCTGCTCCTCGATCATTTTACGCTGGTGGGCGTCGGGACCGTCTTCCTTGAATAGGCCGATGGAGCGCATGTGCGATTCGATCACGTCGCCGATTTCCGCGACCAGCGAGGGCATGTATTTGCCGCCCTTCTTGAAGTATCCGCCCTTGGGGTCGAACACCGAACGCATTTCCTCGACCAGGAAGGTGCAGTCGCCGCCCTTGCGGAACACCGCCGAAATGATGCGGGTCAGGGCAACGATCCATTGAAAGTGCTCCATCGCCTTGGAGTTGATGAAGATTTCAAACGGCCGCCGGGTTTCGTGGGGCGTGCCGGGGTTGAGTACGATGTCGTTGATGGTGATGTACAGGGCGTGGTCCGACAACGGCGTTTTGACCTTGTAGGTGGCGCCGGGCAGGACATCGGGTCGAGCCACGCTTTCATGCATCTGCTGAACGGTCGGCGCGGCGACGAGCGCGGCCGCTGGCTCGTCGGGTTTGACGACGCTGTAGGCGACGATTTTTTTGTCGATCTTGATAGCCATTTCATGCCTCCGAAGTCAGCGAGAGCCACGCGGGATTACCACTTCCCATAATAGCCTTCCTTCAGGGCATCGAATAAGTTGGCGGCGGTGTGGGTTTCGCCGTCGTATTCGATCTCCTCGTTGCCCTTGACCTCGATTTCCGAACCATCCTCCAGCACAAACCGGTAGCGGGTGTTCGCCAAATCCTGCTCCTTCACCAGCACGCCCTGGAACGCCGCCGGGTTGAAGCGGAAGGTGGTGCAGCCCTTGAGACCCTGCTCGTAGGCGTAGAGATAAATGTCCTTGAAATCCTCATAGGGAAAATCGGTCGGGACGTTGGCGGTCTTGGAAATCGAGGAGTCGATCCAGCGCTGGGCGGCGGCCTGGATGTCCACATGCTGTTTGGGCGCGACGTCGTCGGCAGCGATGAAATACTCCGGCAACCGCTCCTCGGCGGTTTCGGCGTCGGGCATGGCCCGGGGATTGACCAGATGCCGGTAGGCCAGCAACTCGAAGGAGAACACGTCCACCTTCTCCTTGGATTTCTTGCCGGGCCGGATGATGTTGCGGGAGTAGTGATGCGCGAAGCTGGGTTCGATGCCGTTGCTGGCATTGTTGGCCAGCGACAGCGCGATGGTGCCGGTGGGGGCGATGGACGTGTGGTGGGTAAAGCGGGCGCCGATCTGGGCCAGTTCCTCGACCAGTCGCGGATCGATTTCAGCGATCCGCTGCATGTAGCGGCTATGGCGGGCGTGCAGCACCTTGCCCTTGATGCGGCCACCCGCCTTATAACCGTCGCGGGCCAGTGCCGGACACCGATGCAGCATCTCGGCGGTCACGGTGAATTCCTGCTCCAGAATGGGCGCCGGCCCTTTTTCCCGCGCCAGTTCCAAGGCGACACGCCAGCCAGTCAGCGCCATTTCGCGCGTCACCTCCTCGGTGAAAGCGAGCGACTCCGGCGAACCGTACTTCATGCCCAGCAGGGTCAGAGTGGAGCCGAGTCCCAGATAGCCCATGCCGTGGCGGCGCTTGCTGAAGATTTCCTGACGTTGCGGTTCCAGCGGCAGGCCGTTGATTTCCACCACGTTGTCGAGCATCCGGGTGAAGATGGCGACCACCTCGCGGTAACTGTCCCAATCGAACTTGGCCCGGTCGGTAAATGGGTTCTGGACAAAGGGAGTCAGATTGACCGATCCGAGTAAACATGACCCGTAGGGGGGTAGCATTTGTTCGCCGCACGGATTTGATGCACGTATATCTTCGCAGAACCAGTTGTTGTTCATCTCATTGACTTCATCGATGAGGATGAACCCTGGTTCGGCGTAATCGTAGGTGGAGGCCATGATCAAGTCCCACAGCCGCCGGGCGCGAATTTTCCGGTAAATCTTGCAGGCGACCTGGCCGCTGTCGTTGACGATCAAGCCCTGGTGTGTCGGCCATTCGCGCCAGAGGATCTGGTCGGGATCGTTGAGATCAACTCGGTCCTGTTCGGCTTCCTTGGCTAGGAGCGGGAAGGCCAACCGCCAGTCGGCGTCCTGCTTGACCGCTTCCATGAATTCGCGGGTGATCAACAGGGACAGATTGAACTGTCGAAGGCGACCAGCCTCGCGCTTGGCGCGGATGAATTCCAGAACATCCGGGTGGCCGATATCGAAGGTGCCCATCTGCGCCCCGCGCCGCCCGCCCGCCGACGATACGGTGAAACACATCTTGTCGTAGATATCCATGAACGACAGCGGCCCCGAGGTGTAGGCGCCGGCCCCGGAGACGTAGGCGCCGCGCGGGCGGAGGGTGGAAAAGGAATACCCGATGCCGCAACCCGCTTTCAGTGTCAGCCCCGCCTCGTGCACCTTACGCAGGATGTCGTCCATGGAATCCAGAATCGTGCCGGACACCGTGCAGTTGATGGTGGAGGTGGCCGGTTTGTGCTCCCAGGCGCCGGCGTTGGAGATGATGCGCCCCGCCGGAATGGCGCCGTGGCGCAAAGCCCACAGGAATCGCTCGTACCAAAGCTCGCGCAGCTCCGAAGTGGCTTCTACCTCCGCCAGCGCCTTGGCCACACGCTGGTGGGTGCCGTCGATGGTCTCGTCGATCGGCCGGCCGTCCTTGGCCTTTAGCCGGTATTTCTTGTCCCAGATGTCCCAGGATGCGGGTTGCATCGGAACGTCGGCGGCGGCGGTCGAACGGTCGACGGGTTGCAGGTGCGCGGTTTTCATAAGCCGGTGGTCTCCCAGGGCTGGCGGCGGTTTTGTTTCAGGCCACCGGATTCTAGAGGATATCGAAAGAAAAATTCCATATGATGTGGATATAAAAAAAATTACCACAACATAATGTGTTGAAGTGTGAAATCAACACATTGTTTCCGCTCATGATCGGCGCGGTCGGGAAAGTTGCTCGAAACTTCGTTGGCGGGTTGGTGGAAACTTGGTTGTCAAGGGGTGGCGCCGGTGGTATAACCGGCTAAACTTTGCGGGGTACCGCCAATAATCGGACACAAAAACCGAGGGAGAACCCATGAAGATCTCGTATGCCCCTCTTGCAATACTCTGCCTTGGGCTGGGAGCGTGTATGTCCCAAGTGCCCGTCGCGACCACCTACCCCGTAAACTTCCAAAAGAAGATGCAGGCTGCCCATCATTGGGACGTCCTCGCCGCTGATGTGGCGAATCGGCTGCGGCGCAATGCACTGATGAGTCCCAGCGAGCAGCAGGGACGTCCAGTCGCTTTGTACGTCCAGCGACCGACATCCAACAGCGAATTTGGCATGGCCTTTCACAATTTGCTGATTACGCATCTGCTGGAAGAAGGGTTCATCATGAGCGAGGCCCCATGCTGTGGCTTGCCGGTCAGTTACGATATTCAGGTCGTGACCCATAATGACCGTGGTTTCATTCGGCCGACGCCGGGCTTGTTCACGGCGTTGACCGGCACCGTCTTGGTATTGCGCGACGTGGCGGATACCCACTCGGCGGCGACGGCGACCATGCTAGGGGCGGTTGCGCTGGACGTGGCGAGTGGTTTCGTCACCGATACGCCGAGCAGCGAAATCATCGTGACCACCTCGGTGATGAACGGGGATCGCTATGTGTCCCGCTTGCGGGATATCTACTACGTCAGCGATAACAACGTGGACCAATATATCGCCAAGGGGCCACCTCCGGTCACCACCCGCATGGTGGAAGTGGTTGGATGCGCTTCGGGTCCCCAGTGCCCATGACGGGTCATAGCTTGACTTGAATCATAGAGGTGATTAAGGCCATGAATTGGAACGTAATAGGCTTACGCGGGGCCGTGGCCCTGTTGGTGGCGTTCGGCTTGGGCGCTGCGGGGTGCGCGTCCTGGGGGGACGACGAAGCCCCAGCCCGGCCGATCATTCAGGATGCGAACTTGGTCGACGCCAGCCATACCGCCGCCGACGCCCTGTTGGAGCGCGCGCCCTGGCTCAAGGAACGGCGCGAGCCGCTGCTGGCCACCACCTTTGTTGACATCAACAATCTGGAAACTTCGTCCGCCTTGGGCCGGGTCATCGGCGAGCAGGTCGGCTCTCGGTTTGCCCAAAAAGGGTTTACGGTGATCGAGATCAAGATGCGCAGCAACATCTTCGTCGCCGAGGGGACTGGAGAATTGATGTTGTCGCGGTCGGTTCGGGAGATCAGCCAGTCGCACAACGCGGCGGCGGTGATTACCGGCACTTATGCGGTCGCGCGGCAATCGGTGTACGTCACCGCCCGCTTGATCCGCGCCACCGACAATCTGGTGCTGGCGGCGTATGACTACATGCTGCCTTATGGGCCAGACGCCAAGGCGCTGGTGGCCGCGCAATAACCGCCAACGCGAGTCCTCGCTAAAAAACGCCCTTCCCCAGCACGGGGAAGGGCGTTTTTGTTGGTCGGTTGCCTCTAAGCGGTGGTGAGCAGGCCCAGCCGTTCGCAGATTGCCAGCGTCGGGCTGGCTTGGTTCATGGTGTAGAAATGCAGGCCCGGCGCGCCGCCCGCCAGCAGGCGCCGGCACAAGTCGGCGACCACATCCCGTCCATAGGCGCGGATCGCATCGCGATCGTCGCCAAAGCTCTCCAGCCGCTTGCGAATCCAGCGCGGGATTTCCGCCCCGCAGTTGTCCGAGAACCGCGCCAGTTGAGTGTAATTGGTGATCGGCATGATGCCGGGCACAATGGGCAGGTCGATCTCCAGTTTCTCGCAGTCGTCCACAAAGCGAAAGTAGGAGTCCGGGTTGTAGAAGTACTGGGTGATGGCGCTGTCGGCGCCGGCCTCGACCTTGCGCTTGAAGTTCAACAGGTCGCGTTCGGTATTCGGTGCCTGCGGATGGAATTCCGGGTAGGCGGCGACTTCGATGTGGAAGTGATCGCCGGTTTCGGCGCGGATGAATTCCACCAGTTCGTTGGCGTAGCGAAATTCACCGAACTCCCGCATCCCGGATGGTAAATCACCGCGCAGGGCGACCAGGCGGTGAATGCCCTGGGCGCGGTAATAGTCCAGAATTTCCCGAACCCCGGTGCGGGTGGAAGCCACGCAGGTCAGATGCGGGGCAGCATCCACGCCGCTGTGCGCCTGAATCGCCTGAATCGTCTGGAACGTGCGGTCGCGGGTGGAGCCGCCCGCGCCATAGGTCACCGAGAAAAACGCCGGCCGCATCCGCATCAATGCCTCGCGGGCGGCGAACAGCTTGCGCATCCCCTCATCGGTGGTGGGGGGAAAGAATTCGCAACTGAAAATCTTGGGATAGCGGGTCTGGGAATCCATGACGGTCGCAGGGCGGGGGTGGCTCGAACAACAGGGCGGCGGCCAGGACGGTGGTTCCATCCCGGCCGCCGCGCATCGCACGCTCAGTAGCGATAGTTTTCCGGCTTGTACGGCCCGTCCGGGGCGACACCGATGTAGGCCGCCTGTTCCGGAGTCAGCGCGGTCAGCTTCGCTCCGATTCGGTCCAGATGCAGCCGGGCCACCTTCTCGTCAAGATGCTTGGGTAGCACGTAGACCTTGTTTTCGTATTGCCCGCCCTGGGTGAACAGTTCGATCTGCGCCAGCACCTGATTGGTGAAGGAGTTGGACATCACGAAGCTGGGATGACCGGTGGCGCAGCCCAGATTCACCAGCCTTCCCTCGGCCAGCAGGATGATGCGCTTGCCGTCAGGGAAGATGATGTGATCCACCTGCGGCTTGATGTTGTCCCAGCGATATTCTTTCAGGCGGGCGACCTCGATTTCGGAATCGAAGTGGCCGATGTTGCAGACGATGGCCTGATTCTTCATCCGCGCCATGTGATCGTGGGTGATGACGCCGACGTTGCCGGTGGCGGTGACGAAGATGTCGGCCTGGTTCGCGACCTCGTCCATCGTGACCACCCGATAACCTTCCATCGCCGCCTGCAGGGCGCAGATCGGGTCAATTTCGGTGACCCACACCGTCGCGCCCAGCCCGCGCAGGCTTTGCGCGCACCCCTTGCCGACATCGCCGTAGCCCAGCACCACCGCGATCTTGCCGGCGATCATCACGTCGGTGGCGCGCTTGATGCCATCCACCAGCGACTCGCGGCAGCCGTAGAGATTGTCGAACTTGGACTTGGTGACCGAATCGTTGACGTTGATGGCGGGGAAGGGCAGCCGGCCTTCCTTTTCCATGACGTACAGCCGATGAACGCCGGTCGTCGTTTCCTCGGTCACGCCCTTGATGGTGGCCTGAATCCGGGAATAGAAGGTGGGGTCGCGGTCCAGGCGTTGGCGGATGGCGGCGAACAGCACCTGCTCCTCTTCACAAGTCGGATGGGCGATCAGCCCACGATCCCGCTCCGCCCGCGCGCCCAGCGTGACCAGCAGGGTCGCATCGCCGCCATCGTCCAGGATCATGTTGGGCGTGCCGCCGTCGCGCCATTGCAGGATGCGGTGGGTGAAATCCCAGTATTCCTCCAACGACTCACCCTTGTAGGCGAACACCGAAATGCCGTCGGCGGCGATGGCGGCGGCGGCGTGATCCTGGGTCGAGAAGATGTTGCAGGAGGCCCAGCGGATGTCCGCGCCCAGCGCCGCCAGCGTCTCGATCAGCACGGCGGTCTGGATGGTCATGTGCAGCGACCCGGCAATGCGGGCGCCCTTGAGTGGCTGTTGCGCCCGGTACTCCTCACGCACTGCCATCAGGCCGGGCATTTCGGTTTCGGCGATGGCGATTTCCTTGCGGCCCCAGTCGGCCAGCGAAAGATCGGCAACGTGGTAATCAGTAAAGGGGATTTCGCGCACGACGGCGTTCATAACGTACTCCAGATACGGTTGAACGGGCGCCGTTGGCTTGGGAAAGCCACGCCATGCCGAGCCTGACGGTGAGAACCGTTGCAGCGCCCCTCGGCATGGGGGCGAAAATTGAAGAGGTGTTACAACCCTGCCGCGTCCCGCAGCGCATCGGCTTTATCGGTCCGCTCCCAGGTAAACTCCGGCTCCTCACGACCAAAATGGCCGTAGGCGGCGGTCTTGCAGTAGATCGGCCGGATCAGGTCCAACATCTTGACCAGACCGTAGGGCCGCAGATCGAAGTGACCGCGAATGATGTCCACCAGCCGGTCTTCGTCAATCTTGCCGGTGCCGAAGGTGTTGATGCTGATCGAAGTCGGTTCGGCCACGCCAATGGCGTAAGACACCTGAATTTCGCAACGTTCCGCCAGCCCGGCGGCGACGATATTCTTGGCGACGTAACGGCCAGCGTAGGCGGCGGAACGATCCACCTTGGACGGATCCTTGCCGGAGAACGCGCCGCCGCCGTGATGAGCCGCGCCGCCATAGGTATCGACAATGATCTTGCGCCCGGTCAGGCCGCAGTCGCCGACCGGACCGCCAATCACGAAACTGCCGGTCGGATTGATATGATATTGGGTATGCTTGTCCAGCCATTCCGCGGGCAGCACCGGCAGGATGATGTTTTCCATCACCGCCTCGCGCAGCAGCTTATAGCTGATGTCGGGATCGTGCTGAGTGGACAGCACGACCGCCTCGACGCCGACCACCTGGTTGCCCTGGTAGCGAAAGGTAATCTGGCTCTTGGCGTCGGGCCGCAGCCAGGGCAATACGCCGCTCTTGCGCATCTCGGCCTGACGTTGCACCAGCCGGTGGGCGTAGGTAATCGGCGCGGGCATCAGCACGTCGGTTTCGTTGCAGGCATAACCGAACATCAAACCCTGGTCGCCGGCGCCCTGCTCCTCCGGCTTGTCGCGATCCACGCCCTGGGCGATGTTGGAGGATTGCTTGCCAATGCAGGACAGCACCGCGCAGGTGGCGCCGTCGAAACCGACATGGGAATTGTCGTAGCCGATGCCGACCACGGTATCGCGCACGATCTGGTCGAAGTCCACCCACGCCGCCGTGGTGATTTCGCCGGCCAGGACGACGACACCGGTCTTGATCAGGGTTTCGCAGGCGACGCGGGCCTTGGGGTCCACGGCGATAATGGCATCCAGCACGGCATCGGAAATCTGGTCGGCGATCTTGTCGGGATGCCCTTCGGAGACGGATTCGGAGGTGAACAGATAGGTGCGGCTCATGGGATGGCGTTCCTCGAACGACGGTTGCGGCGGGCGAAATTCCGTGCGCCGCGCGGGCGGCGGTAAGATGAGAATATAAGTCTACCTTTAAGATGCTGCATTTGCACCTCGGTTATTTATTCTATTTTGTTATTAAAATCTCCATTTTTGAATCTGGACGATACGAATGAACCCAGCAATACACGCCACGGTGTTGACCTGTGCCGAACTGGGTTGCGAGCCATTGGCGACGCTGCTGGCGCGCTATGGGATGACCGTCGAGCGCGTGCCACCGGGAACCGAAATTCCGGGCAGCTATTGGGGCGAAAGCGAGGCGGGCCTGATCTGCGCCCGGTTGTTCGTGCGCGACGATACGCCGGTGCATTCCGCCCTGCACGAAGCCTGTCACTACATCTGCATGGACGCCGACCGGCGCGCGCAGTTGCACACTGACGCGGGCGGCGAGGTGATCGAGGAGAACGGAGTCTGCTATCTGCAAATCCTGCTGGCCGATGAGTTGCCGGGCATGGGACGGGCGTGGATGTGCGCCGACATGGATGCCTGGGGCTATACTTTTCGCCTCGGTTCGGCCCGCGCCTGGTTCGAACAGGATGCCGAGGACGCCCGGATCTGGCTGCGGCAAAACGGTCTGATTGATCAGGAGGATCGGCCCATTTGGCAGGTGCGGCAGGGCTGATCTTCATCGTCCAATTCTCCAACCGGAACTTCCCGTGAAACGCGCGTTCGTCTGGCTGTTGGCCTTGTCCCTGTTGCCGCTGTTGACCGCTTTCCGCTGGCCGTGGCAGGCCGCCGGCGACCCGGAACGCATCGAATTGTCCGGCACGGTGGAAGCGCGGGAAGTGGATTTGGCGTTTCAGGTCGGCGGGCGGATTGCCGGGCTGGCGGTGGACGAGGGCGATGCAGTCAAGGCCGAGCAGCCGGTGGCTACGCTGGACGCGAGCGATTACGAACTGGCGTTGCGCACCGCCACCGCCCAGATGGAGGCGGCGCGAGCGGCGCTGGCGGTGTTGCAGGCCGGGACGCGCGCCCAGGAGCTGCGGGTAGCCGAGGCGAAGCAGGCACAGGCGCAAGCCGATCTCGATTACGCTCGCGGGGAATTCAAGCGAGTCGCCGAACTGATTCCCAGGAAACTGGCGGCCGAGAACCAACTGGATTTGGCGCGGCAGCGCCAGAACGTCGCTTTAGCGGGAGTCGAGCAGGCCCGGCAGAATCTGGCGCTGCTGCGGGAAGGCCCGCGCCGGGAAGAAATTGACCGGGCCGCCGCCGAACTGCGCGCCCGGCAGGCGGCGGTCGAAACCGCTCGGCGGCAGTTGGATTACACCCAGTCGTGCAGTCCGGTCGCTGGCGTGGTGGCGGTGCGGCTGGCCGAGGTCGGCGAGATCGTGAGTTCGGGCAAACCGGTGCTGCGCATCGCCGAACTGGGGCGGCCCTGGGTGCGCGCCTATCTGAACGAGACCGATTTGCCCCGGGTGCGGCTGGGCCAGCCGGCGGAGGTGCGCGTGGACGGTCTGCCGGGCAAGGTCCTGGCGGGCCGGCTGGCGTTTATTTCCCCCGACGCCGAATTTACCCCGAAAACCGTCGAAACCCGCGCCTTGCGGGTGGATCTGGTCTATCGCGTCAAAATCGAGGTGGATAATCCCGACGGGGCGCTCAAGTTGGGCCAGCCGGCGGATGTCCTCCTCAAAGCCGTCACGCCATGACCGGAGCGGCGCTTGAAATAACCGACCTGCGCTTTGCCTACGGGGAACAGACGGTTCTGGAGGGCGTCACGCTCGCGGTCGCGCCGGGCGAGATTTACGGGGTGGTCGGCGCGGACGGCGCCGGCAAGACGACGCTGCTGCAACTGACGGTCGGGCAATTGCCGCTGCGGGATGGACGGATCATCGTGCTGGGCCGGGACGCCGCTGATCCGGCCCTGCGCAGCCAGGTCGCCTACATGCCGCAGGGCTTTGGCCTGTATCGGGATTTGTCAGTGCAGGAAAACCTCGACTTCTTCGCCGATCTGCACGACCTGCCGCGCGCCGTGGCGAAGCTGCGCATCGTTGATTTGCTGGAGCGCACCGGACTGGCCGGGTTCGAGGCTCGTCGCGCCGCCAACCTGTCCGGGGGGATGATGCAAAAACTGGCGCTGGCCTGCGCCCTGGTCAGCCAGCCCCGGGCGATGGTTCTGGACGAGCCAACTACTGGCGTAGACCCGGTGTCGCGGCGGGCGTTCTGGCGGTTGTTGAACGGGGTGCGCGCCGAGGGCGTGGCGATTCTGTACGCCACCGCCAACATGGACGAAGCGGAACGCTGCGACCGGGTGGGGTTGCTGAACGCAGGGCGGCTGGAACGGCAAGGCACGCCGCTGGAATTGACGCACAACGCTGCTGCGCAACTGGTGGGCGTGTCCGGGCCGACAGCGCGGCGGCGGCGCGATGAGTTGCTGGCCTGGCCGGGGGTGCAACTGGCGTTTCCGGTCGGGCGGCAACTGCGGGTATGGCTCGACGCAGAGGGTTCGTTGGCCGAGTTTCAGGCGCGATTGCGCGCGCTCGATGCGGAACTGATTGCACAACCGTTACAGCCGACCTTGCAGGATGCGGCGCTGCGGGAATTGGCGCTGACCGAGTTTCAACCGTTGCCCTTTGCTCTAAAACAGGGCCAGTGAGCGTTCAAGTGCTTGAAAAGCGCCGCTTACCTCTGGCTTCTCTCTCGTGGGACAGGGAAGGGATCGTTGCCCCTCTTATCCTCGCCGAAGACCTGACCCGCCGTTTTGGCAATTTCGTCGCGGTTGATCACCTCCACCTCACCGTTCAACCCGGCGAAGTATTCGGCCTGCTGGGGGCTAACGGCGCGGGCAAAACCACCGCGATTCGGATGCTGTGCGGGATGCTGCCGCCAACTACGGGGCGGATTCAGGTGGCTGATGTGGACATGGTGCGGCACGCCCGCCGCGCTCGCGGCCAGATCGGCTACGTCGCCCAACGCTTTTCCCTGTACGGCGATCTCACCGTGCTGGAAAATCTCCAATTGCAGGCGGGCCTGTATGGGTTGACCGGCGCGCGCCGGCAAGAACGGTTGAAAGAGGCGTTGCAGTTGCTGAATCTGAGCGAACACCGCACGGTCATGGCTGGCGCTCTACCACTGGGCTACAAACAACGACTGGGATTAGCGGCGGCGCTGCTGCACGAACCGCGCGTGCTGTTTCTGGATGAGCCAACTTCGGGCGTGGACCCGATGGCCCGCCAACGATTCTGGGAACTGATCTACGAACTGGCCGACAGCGGCATCGGCATTCTGGTGACCACGCATTACATGGACGAGGCGCTGTTCTGCGACCGGCTGGCGCTGATGCAGGCCGGCCGCGTCGTCGCCGAAGGCACGCCCGACGAGTTACTGCGCCGGCCATTGCTGACGCCGATTCTGGCGCTGGATAGTCCTGACGCCGTGATCTTCGAGCGGCTGGCGCAGACTTGGCCGGAGGTGCGAGAGATCATTCCCCACGCCGGACAGTTGCGGATTCGCCTGCACGTCGGGACCGAGCCAGTGGCGCTGCGAGCGCGAGTAAACGCCGTGGCGGTGGAACAGCATTTGACAGTGACCGCCCTGCGTCCCGCCGCGCCGGAACTGGAAGACGTTTTCGTGGCGGTGTTGGAGGAAAACGAGGCGTGAACGGGCAGCATGTCCGGGCTATCGCCCGCAAGGAAGTCTGGCACCTGCTGCGCGATCCGCGCAGTCTGGCGTTGATTCTGCTGATGCCGAGCATGTTGCTGTTTCTGTTCGGCTACGCCATCCGGCTGGACTTGTACGAAGCCCCCATCGCCCTCGTCCAGGAGTCCCGCGACGCCACTACCGAGGCGCTGGCTGCCCAGTTCGACGCCAGCCGGGCCTTCAAGGTTGTGCTGCGCTCCAATGACCGCCGCGATGCCGCCAACGCCCTGCAACGGGGTGAAGTCTGGGCGGCGCTGATTTTTCCGCCCGATTACGCCCGGCGGCTGGAACGCGGCGACGCCCGGATTCAACTGTTGCTCGACGGGGTGGATGCCAACACCGCCCGGTTGGTGCGCAATTACGTACTGATGCTGGTGAACGACGATCTGCTGCAGCAGGGCGGCCAGCCGCCGATCCGCATCGAGGATCGCACCTGGTTCAACGAAACCAAGGAAAGCCAACTGGCGATCATTCCCGGCGTGATCGCCATGGTGATGGCGGTGGTTGGGGCGATGATGACCTCGCTGACCATCGCCCGCGAAATGGAGCAGGGCAATCTGGTGATGCTGCGCACCACGCCGCTGACCCGCCGCGAGTTTCTGCTGGGCAAGCTGTCGCCCTATCTGCTCGTCGGCCTGCTCGATCTGGCGGTCGCCATCGCGGTCGCGGTGTGGGTGTTCGGCGTGCCGTTGCGCGGTTCGCTGCCGGCGCTGTTGCTGCTGTCCATGCTGTTTCTGCTGGTGGTGATGCTGCAAGGCGCGCTGATTTCGATTAATGCCGGCAACCAGCTCCTGGCTAGCCAGATGGCGATGGTGAGCACGTTCCTGCCGGCCTTTCTACTGTCGGGCTTCATTTTCGCCATTGAGAACATGCCGACGGTGCTGCAATATCTCACCCTGATCGTGCCGGCCCGCTATTACATCGCCCTGTCGCGCGCCATCTTCCTCAAGGGCATCACGCCGTTGTTGCTGTGGACCCAGATCGTCGCCCTGCTAGTTATCGCGCTGGTGTTGGCGCGGGTGACGCTGGCCAGGTCCAGAAAGCTGGGGCTGTTGCCATGAACCCGGTGCGGGCCAGTTTGATCCGGTTGCGCGCCCTGCTGGGGAAAGAGTTCCGGCAACTGCTGCGCGATCCCCGGATGCGGTTTTTCATGCTGGTGCCGCCGCTGTTTCAGTTGTTGGCGTTCGGCTACGCCGCCAGTTTCGATGTCCGCCATGCCGAAATCGCTGTCGTGGATCAGGCGCAAACGCCAGCGACCCGCGAATTGCGGGCGGCGGTTGCGGCCACGGGCCGGTTCACCCTGCACCACTTTCCGGCGATGGCGGCGGCTGCGGCGGCGCTGGATCGCGGCGAGATTCGCGCCATTCTGCGGTTCGCCCCGGATTTTGAGCAAAGCCGGGCCGTACAATTCGTCTCCGATGGGTCGGATTCCAACAGCGCCCAGATGATCGTCGGGCAGTTGAGTCAGACCTTGCAACAGAGCGCCCGGCGGAGCGCCGGCATCGAACCGCCGGTGCAAGTCGAGGAGCGGGCCTGGTTCAAC
This sequence comes from Candidatus Contendibacter sp., assembly GCA_008933795.1. Taxonomy (GTDB): domain Bacteria; phylum Pseudomonadota; class Gammaproteobacteria; order Competibacterales; family Competibacteraceae; genus Contendibacter. Next base: position 26,716 of record WBUJ01000037.1, read on the forward strand.
GAAAATCTGGATGACCGGCCATACTTCGTGCCGGGCATCATCGCCACCATCGTGCTGATCACCACCGTGATTCTGACGGCGATGACCGTGGTGCGGGAACGGGAACTGGGCACGCTGGAACGGTTGCTGGTGACGCCGGTCGCCCGGCTGGAATTTCTGGTCGCCAAGATGGCCGCCGTCGCCAGCGTGGGCCTGTTCGATGTGGTCCTGATCAGCGTGATCGCGGTGGCCTGGTTCGGCGTGCCGTTTCGCGGTAATGGGATCGGCCTGTTGGCGGGGAGTCTGCTGTTTCTGATGAGTTCGCTGGGCATCGGTCTGCTGATTTCCAGCTACGCCGAAACCCAGCAACAGGCGATGCTGCTGGCCTTCTTCATCATTATGCCGATGGTGGTGCTGTCGGGTTTCGCCTTCCCCATCCAGAACATGCCGGAAGCGGTGCAATGGCTGACCTGGCTGGATCCGTTGCGTTATTACCTGGTGGTGATCCGCGATGTGTTTCTCAAGGGCGGCGGGATGGGCGCGCACGGCTTCGAGTATGGGATGATGGCCCTGCTCGGTGCGGCGGCGCTGCTGCTGAGCTTGCAGCGGGTGAAATAGGGGGCTTTGAGGCACCCGATGAACCATAACCCCCTTCTCCGCAATGGGGCAGGGGATCAAGGCATTGAAGGTGCTGCGGGGCACTTCGACGGCGACTACCCTCGATGATGCGTTCCCCAAAACACCCCGGCATCGTCTGCCGGCTATTGATCCGGCCAAGCTGCGCGATCTGTCTTGCGCGCATCAACATGAATGTTAATATCGATGGATGAGCTACTCGATCAGCTTTTATAGCGCAACCGTCAAAGCCGATATTTGGAGTTGGCCGCTAGGGATTAGAGCGAGTTATCTCGGCATTACCGAACGTATGGCCGAGCATGGCGCAAATCTTGGCCTGCCCTATACCGGCGCGATGGGCGACGGACTGTTCGAGATTCGCGCCCGTGGACCAGAAGGCGTGGGACGAGCTTTCTTCTGTACGCTGGTCGGGCAACGTATTGTCATCCTGCACGCCCTGATCAAGAAAACCCAACGGACGCTGCCTGCCGACCTGCGGATCGCCCGGCGGCGCCTCCAGGAGTTGCAACATGGCTAAATCCCACGATCAACCCATTTCCACGGCCATCGACATCTACAACCCGGTACCCTTCGACCTTGAAGCCACCAGGGCCGAATGGATGAAGGACCCCGAGTTTCGCGCCGCCTACGCTGTGCAGTCCGACGAATTCGCCGCGCTCGACGCCCTGCTGACCGCCCGCAAGGCCGCCGGTCTGACCCAGGCCGAAGTCGCCGCCCGTATGGGCATCAAACCCTCTTCGCTGGCCCGCATCGAAGGCAGTCTGGGCAACCACAGGCACTCTCCCTCCCTGGAAACTCTGCGCAAATACGCCCGCGCCTGCGGCAAGCGGCTGGAAATCCACCTGGTATGAACCTTGCTTACCCCTGCCTCCCGATTTAGAGGCTGTCGAAAAACTCGTGATTGATTTTTAAGCAAAAATTTTTGCAGGGCAGGCATCCAGCCGGCCTAGTCGGCCAAAAACCGGCTGGAAGCCAAATTTAGAGTCATAAAAATCAAATAGTTATTTTTTGTACAGTCTTTGAGGGATACTACCCATGGTTGTTCACATCAAATATTTTGCCAGCCTGCGCGACCGGTTGGGCCGGGCCGAGGATCGGCTGGATGCAGTCGGTGAGGTGACCGTCGCTGGCGTCTGGGCGGCGCTGTGGCCGGAGACGCCACTGCCGCCGAACACGCTGACGGCGGTGAACATGGAATACGCCGGCCCGGAGCAAAGCGTGCGCGATGGCGACGAGGTAGCGTTCTTTCCGCCGGTGACAGGAGGGTAGGGGATGAAGGTCGAACTTCGGGCATCGCCTTTCGGCCCACTACTGGAACTGGGGTGTTATCAGGCTGGCCTGGACCAACGCCTACCGGGCCAGTACGGCGCGATGGCGATCTTCATCGGCACGATGCGCGACTTCAACGAAGGTGAAGCCGTGCGCGGGATGACGCTGGAGCATTATCCCGGCATGACCGAGCGGCATTTGCAGCGGATCGTCGAGGCGGCGTTCCAAGAGTGGCCGTTGCTGGATGCCTTAGTGTTACACCGGATCGGAGCGTTGCGGCCCAACGATCCCATCGTTTTGGTGGCGGTGTGGTCGGCGCACCGGGCAGCGGCGTTCGCGGCCTGCCAGTTCATCATGGAGGAATTGAAGTCGAAAGCACCCTTCTGGAAGCGCGAGGAAACCGCCGATGGGCCACGCTGGGTGGAACACAATACGCCCGGTTGAGCGGTCAGCAGCGCAAGTGCGTTCCAGCGGGCTATCCGTTATGCTGCGCGAATGAACGAACCCGCCCCCAACACCCTCGTTGCCCGCCGCTTCCGGGGCTTTTTGCCGGTCATCGTGGATGTCGAAACCGGCGGCATCAACGCCCAAACCGACGCCCTGCTGGAAATCGCCGCCGTCATCGTGCGCATCGACTGGCAGGGCGATCTGCGTCCCGCCGGCACGTTGGCCCATCATGTACAACCGTTCCCCGGCGCGCGGCTGGACCCCGCTTCGATGGCGGTGAACGGCATCGATCCCGATCATCCGTTCCGCTTCGCCGTGTCGGAACGGGAAGCGCTGGAGGCCATCTTCCGGGAAGTCCGGCGGGAAATCCGGGAAACCGGCTGCACCCGCGCCATTCTGGTCGGCCACAACGCCTTTTTCGATCTGGCTTTTTTGAACGCGGCGGCGGCCCGCGCCAAGATCAAGCGCAATCCCTTTCATCCGTTCAGCAGCTTCGATACGGTTTCATTGGCTGGGTTGGCCCACGGCCAGACGGTGCTAGCGCGGGCGCTTCAGGCGGCGGGTATTCCATGGAACGAACGCGAGGCGCATTCGGCGATTTACGACGCCGAGCGCACGGCGGAACTGTTCTGCCAGATCGTCAACCGCTGGAAGGACCTGGGCGGCTGGGCGGTGGGGGATGATTAACCCGCTGCCTCGAAACCATAAGGGAGCGGTTGCAGCCGCAGCGTCGGGCCGCCAGCATCGTTCAAATGCAGCGTTCCCCGTTCCGCGCATTCGATCAGCGCCACCGCCAACACTGCGTAGCCACCGTCAGGATGGCGGCAGGCGTTGGCCAGTTGGCCGGCGCTCTGGCTGGCGTCGGCTTGGGGCGAGAACAGGGG
>WBUJ01000038.1 GCA_008933795.1 Candidatus Contendibacter sp.
ACGCAGCTACGCCGCTCCGCGCGCCACGCGCCGCCTGTCCCGGGTCAACGAAGGCAACCGCCAGCGCTTCACCCCCGATATCAACCGCATCGCGGCCCAGCACCGCCTGGAACCGGCGCTGTTGCACGCCGTGATCAGCGCCGAGTCGTCCTACAACCCCTGGGCCGTATCGCCCAAGGGCGCCATGGGCCTGATGCAGTTGATGCCCGGCACCGCCGATCGGTTCGGCGTCGGCAACCCCTACGACCCCATCGCTAACATGAACGGCGGCGCCCGCTATCTGCGCTGGCTGCTCGACCAGTTCAACGACACCCGGCTGGCGGTGGCGGCCTACAACGCCGGCGAGGGCGCGGTACAGCGGTACGGCAACCAGATACCCCCCTACCGGGAAACCCAAAACTACGTAGTCAAGGTTCTGGATTACTACCAGCAATACCGGACCGGCGGCGGCGTGTACGCCACGAGCGCCAGCGGAACGGGTCCGCTGGCGATGAACGGCGGTTACTACGGCAACGGCCGTTACTACGGCAACGGCGGTTACTACGGCAACGGTTCCTACCCACGGGGTTCCGGCGGCGTCACCGTGATCACCCCACGCCAGGGCAACCGGCCCGCCAGCCTGACCAACATTCCCGCCTCATCCGGTTCGACGTCGCTGCCGCGCACCTATCTGCAACCGACCGGCGGACGGATCGTCGTCGGCGCCAGCGGCTCCAACCGGCCCCCGGTTCGGGTCAGTCTGCCCGCCCGCTCCACCCAACCCGTCAGCATTCCGTTGTTCGCGGGCAACGACCGGTAATCGAGAGGCATGAATCCGCCCCGTTCCCCACGCGGCGCTCGCTATCTGCATCCAACCACCGCCGCATCCCGGCGGCCTCCGGCGCAACGCGGGTGGGGAACGGCGCTGGCGATCGCGTTCGCCCTCGGCCTTGGCGGAGACGTGGGCGCGATGGAATCGCCGCCGGCTTGGCGCGAAGCATTTTTGGCCGCCGAGCAGTCGTTGCGCGACGGCGTCGCCGTGGACCTCGCCCCGCTGCGGGCCTATCCGCTTTATCCCTACCTGCGTTATCAGGACCTCGCCCGCCGCCTGCCGGAACTGCCCGCCGCCGAGGTCCGCGAGTTTCTGCGCGGCCATGCCGATTCGCCCCTGGCCGCCCGGCTGCGCGGCGCTTGGCTGCGCCAACTCGTCGCGGCCCGGCGCTGGGATGACTATCCGCGAGATTTCGCCCCGACCCGCGACGCCGAACTGGACTGCTGGCAACGGCGGGCGTTGCTCGAGACCGGTCAGGACGAAGCGGCGCTGCGCGACTTCGCCGCGCTTTGGTTACGCGGCGCGGCGCTGCCCGCCGCCTGCGATCCGGTCATCGCCGCTTGGCGCGCTCGGGGCGAACCTACGCCGGAACGGCTTTGGCAACGCTTCGCCCTGGCGATGGAAGGCGACAATCCCCGGTTGGCGCGCGCCCTGCGCGCGGCTATGCCAGTCACCGACCAGGGGCTGGCCGATGCGTGGCTGAGCATCGCCGAAAATCCCCCCCTCATCCTGGAAGCGGGCCGGCTCGATCCCGACGATCCGCGCGCCGCCCCGATCCTGAGCGACGGGCTGGAGCGCTGGGGCCAGCGCAACGCGCTCGACGCGGCGGCGGCACTGGATGCCTTCAAGAAACGCGCCCCGGCCCTCGCGCCCCGGCTGGCCACAGTGGAGCGGCGGCTGGCGTTGTGGCTCGCCAGCGACTACCACCCGAGCGCGCTGGAGCGGCTGACGGCCCTGCCCGAGGCCGTGGTCGACCGCGACGTGGCGGAATGGCGGGTGCGGATTTGCCTGCAACAAGGCGACTGGAACGCCGTCCTGGGCTGGCTGGACCAGTTACCCGCTCCGGAACGGGACAGCCCGCGCTGGCGCTACTGGCGCGGCCGGGCGCTGGAGATGTTGGACCGCGCCGAGGACGCCAAACCGATTTACCAGACGATCGCCGGCCAGCGCGACTATCACGGCTTCCTGGCCGCCGACCGGCTCGGCGTACCCTACGCCATCGTCAGCACCCTGCTGGAAATCCCGGCGACCGAACTGGATGCCCGGCTCGCGAAATCGCCGGGGTTGCAGCGGGCGCGGGAACTGTACATCCTCGGCCGGGAGCCGGATGCCGACGCCGAATGGCGGCAGGCCATCCAGGCATTCGACCGCCCGGCGCTTCGCCAAGCCGCGGTGCTGGCCCAGCGCTGGGACTGGCACGCGCAAGCCATCGTCACCATCGCGCGGGCCGAGCACTGGGACGATCTGGAGCTGCGGTTCCCGCTGGCCTATCGCGACGGCGTGGTGAATCAGGCCCGCGCCAGCGCGCTGGACCCCGCCTGGGTCTACGCCATCATCCGACAGGAAAGCGGCTTCCGGCCAACCGCCCGCTCGTCGGTGGGGGCGCTGGGGCTGATGCAGATCATGCCCGCCACCGGCCGACAAATCGCCGGGGAACTGCGGGACGCCGCGGCCGACGATCCGCCCCTGTTGCAACCCGACACCAATATCCGTTACGGCGTCCACTATCTGCGGCGGATGCTGGAGCGCTTGCAGGACAACCCGGTGCTGGCCACCGCCGCCTACAATGCTGGTCCGAACAAGGTCGCGCGCTGGTTGCCAGCCCGCGTCGCCGTGCCGGCCGATGTCTGGGCGGAAACCATCCCCTATCGCGAAACCCGGGCCTACGTGCAGCGAGTCATGGAATACGCCGCCATTTACCAGCGCCGCCTGGGTTCGCCGGAACCGCAAACCACCCTGAGCGCCCGGATGAAGCCAGTGCTGCCGGAAGGCGCGAGGCGCGAGGGCTAGGGTTCAAGCAACCCTTCGGCCCACCGACCGCTCGCAATCGCCCGCAGCGCCGTCCAAACCGCTTGTTGCGACAAAGGCTTGACCAGCGTTCGGTCCACGACCGCGGCACCGGCGCCTTCGATCTGGGCCGCGGCGCTCGCATCGGTGCCGACCAGGGCGATGCAAGCCACCGCGCGCGATCGTTCCCGCAGGCGCCGCGGCAGATCCAACGCCTCGCCCTTGCGATAGGCCGGATTCCAAAACACCACCGCGGCGGGATGATTCGCTATCAGGATCAACGCCTCCTGGGTGGAGCGCGCGACCCATAGACGCTCCCTGGCTTGCAGGGCGACGCGGCGCAACACCGCGAGCGCCTCCGCGTCATCATCCAGCAGAACCAGCGGACGGGAACCGCGCCACTCCGCGCCCGCGTCGCTCTCGCAAGCATCGCGCAACAGCAAAACGATCTGTTCGGACGGATGAGGATGACTGAAATAGTAGCCCTGGATTTCGTCGCACCTCAGCTCCCGCAAAAATTCGAGTTGAACATCCGTTTCCACGCCCTCGGCGACGACTCCCAACCGCAGGCCGCGCGCCATAGCGACGATGGTGGCGGCAATGGCATCCTGATCCTTCCCGTGGCGGATATCCCGGACAAACGATTGGTCGATCTTCAGGCGGTCGATGGGAAATCGTCGCAAATAGGCCAGGTTGGAATAGCCAGTGCCAAAGTCATCGATACTCAATTGGATTCCCAGTTGCTTGAGCGCTTTCAGGATATTCAGCACATCCGCCTTCATCAGGAGAGTTTCGGTAATCTCGAATTCCAACAGCGTCGGGCTTAACCCGGTTTCCGCCAGGATTTTCGCGACTCGCTCCGGGAATCGTGGATCGGCGAGCTGCCGCGCCGACAGATTGACCGCCATGCGCAGGGTCGGCAATCCCTCCTTCCGCCAAGCCCGCGCCTGGTTGCAGGCGGTTCGGAGCACCCATTCCCCGATGGGAACAATCAAACCGGTTTCCTCGGCGATCGAAATGAAATCCAGGGGAGGCACCATGCCCAGTTCCGGATTGCTCCAACGCAAAAGCGCTTCCACCCCGACAATGCAGCCACTCTCCAACGCGACCTGTGGCTGGTAGTGCAAGCTCAACTCCTGGTTGCCCAGCGCCTTGTGCAACCGGTTTTCCAGCGTCATTCGCTGGACGGCCGAGATATTCATCCCATCCGAATACAATTGATAATTGTTCCGTCCCAGGTCCTTGGCATGATGAAGCGCGGTATCGGCATTCTTCAACAACGACTCCATATCGGTTCCGTCGTGGGGAAACAGCGCGATGCCAATGCTACAACCGATGAAAATCTCGTTGTCCTCGATCGCGAACGGCTTGGCGAGCGCGGCGAGAATTCGTCGCGCGATCTGGGCCAAATCATCGGCATGGCTGACCTCGGTCAACAAAATGCCGAATTCGTCCCCACCCAGTCGAGCCAGCATGTCCTGGGGCAAGGGAGTTTCCGGTCGCGCGATACCGACATCATCGCTGTGGCGCAAGCTTTCCTGCAACCGGTGCGCTGTTTTCCGCAGCACCAAATCGCCCACTCGGTGACCCAGGGAATCGTTGATGCGCTTGAACTGATCCAAATCGAGGACCATGACCGCCAAAACCCGCGAGCGCGAGCGCGCGGTCTCGATCGCTCCCCGCAATCGTTCTTGCAGCATCGCCCGATTGGGCAACTGGGTCAGGTGATCGTAATGGGCCAGGAAGCGAATGCGTTCCTCGGTTTGCTTGCGGGCGGTAATATCCTCGCGCAGCCAGATGAAATGTGTGATCGCGCCGCTCTGATTGCGAACGGCCGAGACGTGCGCCGCTTCCCAGAAAAACTCGCCATCCTTGCGGCGATTGCATAATTCGCCCTGCCAGACGCCGCCGGTGGCGATGGCCTGTTGCAGCCGCTGATACTCCTCCGCACTCGAGGTATTGGTCTGGAGAAAATAAGGAGTATTGCCACAAATCTCCTCCAGGGAGTAGCCGCTCACTTGGCCGAACTTGGGATTGGCGTATTCGATGACGCCTTGGGTGTCGGTGATCAGAATGGAAATGGGGTTCTGCTCGATCGCCCAGGACAGCTTGCGCATGGTCTCCTCGGTCTGGTTGGCGCGCAGGATATACCGAACCCGATGATGCAGAACCAACCACTGGATCGGCTTGGTAATGAAGTCGGTGGCCCCCACCTCATAAGCGCGCTCGATGGATTCGACGTCATCCAGGCCCGTGACCATGACGATGGGGCAATAGTGACCGCCGGGCAATTGCCGCAGCGCCTCGCAGACGGCAAAGCCATCCAGCCCCGGCATCACCACGTCCAGCAACACGATATCGGGCTGCTCGCGCTGGAACGCGGCCAGGGCCTGTTCGCCATCGCCGGCTTCCGCCACGGCGAATCCGCCCTGCCGCAACGCCGCGCTGGCCAGCAAGCGCTGGCCGTCGTCGTCGTCCACCACCAGAATCAGGGGCTGCTTTCGTACCGAATTCACGTCTTATGCTCCGAAAGTTCCTGCCGCAGGAGGGTCCGCGCGGCGATGAACTCCTGTTCGACCATGGCGACCTGGCCAGCGGAGTTCGCGACCTGCCGCTGGTGGGCCTGCAATTCCAACTCCCGGCACAAATCGTGCAATTTCATCGCGCCGACGTTGGCGCTGCTGGATTTCAAGCTGTGCGCGGCGGCGCGCAACGCCTCGTAATCGGCGGCGGCGACGGCCTGCCGCATCCGTTCGACGAGCGCCGGCGTCCCCTGCAGGTACAGTCCGATCAGGCGGGCGACCAAGCCGACGGCGCCATCGCGTTCGAGCATCCGAATCTTGTCCAGAACCCCTTGATCGATGCTCCGCTCCCGAACGGCGCCCGCCGTTGGGGTCGCGGGCGTGGCGGCAGGTGGAGGAACCAGCGGCGGCTCGACCTCCGCCGGAAACTGGGCCGGCGCGGGCAGCCAGCGGTTCAGGATCGCCGCCAGATCCTCCCGGGTAAAAGGCTTGCTCAGGTAATCGTCCATGCCGGCGGCCAGGCAGCGATCCCGATCGCCGCTGACAGCGTGCGCGGTCAAGGCCACGATCGGCAAGCGCTTGGCCGACTGGCCGCTTTCCCCCAGCCGCCGCTCGCGCTCGCGCACGAGCGCCGTGGCCTGAAACCCGTCCATGACCGGCATTTGACAGTCCATCAACACCAGGTCGTAGCGCTGCCGCTCCAGTAATTCGAGCGCTTCCTGGCCGTGGTTGGCGACCTCCACGGTGTAACCGAAGTGCGCGAGCATCAGCTTGGCCACTTCCTGGTTCACTGGGTTGTCCTCGACCAGCAGCACTCGGGCGTCCCGTCGCGCCAGGATCGGTTCCGCGCGATCGAGCGGACGCGCGCTGATCCCGTCCCCGAGCAACGCGCGCAGGCAGCGCCGCAACGGGGCCTTGCGCACCGGCTTGGGCAGTTGCTGGCCGACTCCCGCCCGCCGCGCCGATCCGTCTGGCGCCCCCGGCACACCCAACGTGGTCAACAGGACCAGCTTGATATCTCGCCACCGGGGATCGGCGCGAATCGCCCGCGCCAGTTCCGGCCCGCTCATCTCGGGCATCGCCTCGTCCAGCAGCGCGAGGGCGTAGGGATCGTCGCCGATCCGGGCAACTCGCAGGCCGGCCAGGGCCTCGCGGCCGCTGGCGACGGCGTCGACGCGCGCCCCCCAGGCTCGCAACTGGCGGCGCAGGATTTCGCGGCTGGCGGCGTTGTCGTCCACGACCAGTACGCGCGCCCCTTGCAAGGCGCTCGGATCCTCCGGCGTCGCCGTCAAACTTTCCGCGCGCGGCAATCGCAGCGCGAACCCGAAGGTCGATCCCTGTCCCTCTTTGCTGCGCACCGCGATGGCGCCCCCCATCAGTCCCACCAGTTGCCGGGCGATGGTCAGGCCCAGACCGGTCCCGCCAAACCGGCGGGTCATCGACCCGTCGGCCTGGTCGAAGGCGTCGAAAATCCGCTCTTGCAAGTCATCCGGAATGCCGATGCCGGTATCGCTGACGTCAAACCGCAGCGTGTACGCGGCGGGCGTCGCCTCCAGCACTGCGACCCGAGTCACGACCTCGCCCCGCTCGGTAAACTTGACCGCGTTGCCCACCAGATTGGTCAGCACTTGGCGCAACCGCCCCGGATCGCCCCGGACCGCGACGGGTTCCAGCGGCAAGGCGCACAGCAGTTCCAGGCCCTTGCGCTGCGCGCGCTCGGCAAACAAGGTCACGACTTCCTCGACCATCCCCAGCACTTCAAAGTCGATCGTCTCCAATTCAAGCTTGCCGGCCTCGATCTTGGAAAAGTCCAGCACATCGTTGATGATATCCAGCAAGCTCGCGCCGGACTGCTGGATCATCTCGGCGAAGCGGCGCTGTTGGGGTTGCAGCTTGGTCGCCAGCAACAGATCGGCCATGCCCAGCACGCCGTTCATCGGCGTGCGGATTTCGTGGCTCATGTTGGCCAGGAATTGCGATTTCGCCTGGCTGGCCGCCTCGGCCCGTTCCTTGGCCGCGTTCAGTTCCTGAACCAGGATTTTCAGTTCCATGTTGGCGGACAAAAGATCGTGGGTGCGGGCGGTGACCTTGGCCTCCAGGCGGGCGTTGTAGCGCGCCAGTTCGACGTCGCGCCGCTGGACTTGCGCCAGCATGTCGTTGAAGCCATCCACCAGCGCGCCCAATTCGTCCTCGCTGGCGCGCGCCACTCGAACGGCGTAATCGCGGGTGTCGGCGATTTCGTTCATGGCCGCCCGCAGGCGCAGGATCGGCCCCGAAATCCACTTCTGGAACCACGCGGCCAGCAGCGCCGCCAGCGCCAGCGAGGCCAGCAACAACCCGGCGATGAGCCCGTAATAGCGGCGCAGGTTTTCGCTCAGATCCCGCATGTCCGAATAGATCTCGACATGACCGAGCGTCTGGCCATCCTGTCGGATCGGCGCCTTGATCGCCAGCATTCGATCCTGGACGCCGAGCAATCCGGCTTCGTTAAAAGTTGCTTGGCCGGCGGTTGTCCCTGGCCGTTCGGATCCGCTTTCGCGTTTTTCGCGCCACTGCCAGATCCGGTCTCGCTGCTGGTCCGTCAGTTCCGCCGCCCGATATTCGGCCAGTATTTTTTCCTGGGGGTCGTCGATGACGGCATAGGGCACATCGGGCTTGGCGCGCAGCACCGCCAGATTCTGCCCGGCGGCCTTGAGGTCGTTGAAGAGGAGGGCGGAAGCGGTGTTGGCGGCGATGACGTCGGCCAGCGTCGCGAGCTGCGCCTGGGCCGCCTTGCGCTGGGAAAAGGTCTCGTTCACGACCAGCGCCACCCCGACCACCAGCAACACCAGCGCGTTGGTCAGCAGCATGACCGCCATCAGTTTGGTTCTCACCGAAAGCCTGTCAAAGGCGATCACGAGCGTTCTACTCCACCAGGGTGGCCAGCTTGAGCAGATGGGAGCTCAGCTTGAGATTGGCTTGCCGGGCGACGGCCAGGTTGATGTCGAAACGGATGCGCTGGTCGGCCTCGATCAAGCCGATCATACCGCCCGCCCGGGCGAAGTCGCCGATGTCGCTCACGGTCAGGATGGGCAGGCGGGCGAGCTGGGCGAGCACGGCCTTGAATCGGCCTTGTTCGGTGCGACTTACGAACACGATATGGCAGGGTTCGAGACCCGTCGTCGCCGGCATATGGCGCACGGCCACCGGATGGCTCGCCACCGTCTTGCCGGAGAGCGCCGCCAGCGCGTCGCCAAAGGGATCGTCGCCGGCGATGCAAACCCACAGCGGCGCGGCGGCGTCGGCGAACGCCCCCGGCGGCCACTCCACGAACTTGGCGAAGTTGTACAGATAAGCGGCCTTGACCGCGTATTCGTCGAATTCGGCGGCCCACGCGCCGCCGCCCCGCGACGCCCCAACCAGCAACAGCATCGCCAAGATCGCCAACCCATGGCGCCACCAAAACGCCAGGCGGCGGTTGGCGCCCGACGTTTTGCTTCCAGCCCCGTCCCTGGCGGACGCGGGCCGTCGCGCTGGCGGGTTTAGTGGAAATTCCATTTCGCTTGACCGTAGACGCTCCGCTCAACCTCGACCGGGAACGTGTAGGCTTCCTGTACGAATTCCAGGTGACTGTTATCCAGCAAATTGGCGCCCACCAGGGACAACTCCAAATCCTTGCGGGGCCGCCAGCCCAGCCGCAGCGTAAAACTCAGGTAAGGTTCCACGGTCACGGTTCCCAACGGCGAGAGCGTCGGTAACGAACCGACTCTGCCGACGTAATAAAACCATGCATCCAGTTCCCAGTCGTCTTTAATTTTCCAGCCCAACAACAACGAAACCCGATTCGACGGACTCCAGGCTCGTTGTTCCGGTCTCGACCACAGATAGGAATACGCGAGTTGCAACCGCCACTGGTCGAGCGGTCGCCAGTCCGCCGCGATCTCCGCGCCACGGTTGTCATCCGAGAAGGCGTTGCGAAAGTAGAGCGGAAACACCAGATGGGGAGGGAGCGGCGTCGATTCCAGAAAGGGCGTTCCCCGTTCGGTGCTCAACAAGTGGTCGTAGTCGTTATAAAAAGCCGTCAAATCGAGGGAAAAATCCTTGTTCAGCTCGGTACGGTAGCCCAGCTCGTAGGCGGTCAGCTTCTCGGCATCGAAATTTCCATCGCCGACGAGCGCCACGATAGCGGGTAACCCTCCGGTTTCCGGTAGCGGCGGGACCGTCACAAAATCGGTTCGTCCGTCTTCCTCGGCGCGCGACGGCGTCCGCACCGCCCGTGATGCCGCCCCCCAGACCCGCTGCCGGTCGCTGGGCCGCCAGAGCAGGCGCAGGTTGGGCTGCCACTCCCAACCGGTGTAATCGTTATGCTCGATCTTGGCGCCGACGGTAAGCCGCAACCGTTCCGTCAACGCCACCTGTTCCTGCGCGAACAGGCTGAACAGTTGGGTAGTCTGGGCATCCGGCGAAAAGCTCACCAGCCTCGCTGGCTCAAAGTGATCCTGGTAGCGGCGATAATTGGCGCCCCAGACGATTTCCTGGCGCTCGTCCAGTTTGAAACCGTGCTGAAAATCCACATCGAAGGTTTCCAGATCCGCCCGTTGTTGCGCATCGCTGTAGTTCTCCCGCTGGTAATAGACCTGTAGGGCCATTTGCTCGGCAGGCGAGTAGCGATGTTCCCAGCGCGCCTGCAAGCTGCTGCCCGAGTCGCCGACCGGGAATAATTGCTGCTCGGCATACGGCGGAACGAGGGTGGGGGTCACAAAGTTCTGATCGAAATTCCCATGATAATGGCTGCCCTGCGCGACGACCGTATCCTTGGCCGAGGGCGTCCAATCCAAGCGGAATCCGCCGCTGCCGATACGCCAGTCGTCGCCCGCATCGCGACCATCAGGGGTCGCCAGGCCATCGCGTTCAGTGAACTGGCCATGGATTCGATAGCGCGCGTTATCGCCCAGTTGGCCGCCATAGCGAATCCCGGCGATGGCTCGCTCTTCGTTACCGGCGGTCAGCGTCGCCAGTCCACCTTGGGTATCCTTGCTGTTTTTGGTGATGATGTTGATGACGCCATTCACTGCGTTGGCGCCCCACAGGCTGCCGCCGGGACCGCGAATGACCTCGATTCGTTCGATGTCGGGCAAAAACAGATCCTGAACTTCCCAATACACGCCGGAAGACTGCGGGGCATAGATCGAACGGCCGTCGATCAGGACCAGCAGCTTGTTGGCGAAGCGGCCATTGAAACCGCGAATGGTGATGGCCCAGCGGCTGGAATCGATGCGGGCCACCTCCACGCCGGGCGCGAGCCGCAGCGCCTCCATCACGTTGGTCGCGCCGGATCGGCGGATGTCGTCGGCGGTGATGACGAAAACCGCCGCCGCCGTGTCTTGCAAGGCTTGCTCCACCTTCGCCGCCGACACCACTTTCACCTGCATCAGGTCCTCGATGCTGAATTCGGTCAAATCGGGCGCGGCGGCCTCGATCCGACCGGTCGTCATTCCCAGGCCAGCCAGCAAAATCAGTGTGCTTGTTAGATTGCTCATTGAATTTTATTAAAATTTTAAAAACGAACTGTTCACCTTCCGCTGCCGCGAGCACGAGAGGGGCTGGGGCGAGGGCGATTGATTTGCCAAGCGCGACCATTCACCCCCTGCGCCGCTCCCAAGCCATTCCATAGTAACCAATTTGAACAATTTAGGAACCCGGCTTGAGTAGGATGGGGAGGGTGGGTTGTCATAAACTAACCCTGCTCGCATCGCTAACAGCCCGTAATAGGGATAGTGGAGGGATGGGCTTTCTCGAGCGCATTGGACGCCCAGAAACTGTACAATCGATGGCCCAAGGCTGAACTGACCGCAATCCTGCTTATGACTCGCCTCACGACCGAAGGCGGATAGGCCATCCAAACCCATGACCATTCGCAATCTTGACGCACTCTTCAAACCGGACACGGTCGCCCTGATTTGCAACGGCGGTCATGGCGAAGAGATTATCGCCCGCAACCTGATGAGCAGCGGTTTCAAAGGGCCGATCATGCCGGTGGACGCCAAGCGGGAAGCACTGGCCGGCGCTCTCACCTACCGCGACATCGCCAGTCTGCCGCTGCCCCCGGCGCTGGCCATCATCACCCGACCGCTGCGGGAAGCGCCGGCGCTGATTCGGCAACTGGGCGAACGCGGCGCCCGCGCGGCCCTGCTGGTCAGCGAGACCCGAGGTCTGCCGCCCGCCGAACGCGCCGCTCTGGGCCAGGCGATCCTGGACGCGGCTCAACCCTACCTGCTGCGGGTGCTGGGTCCCGGTTCCCAGGGGTTCAACGTCCCCCGCTCCCATCTCAACGTCTGTCTGAATCACCAACCGCTCCTGCCCGGCGAGATCGCCTTCATCACCGAATCCGGCACCATCGGGCAAACCGCCCTCGACCTCGGCAACCATCACGGCTTCGGGTTCAGCCATCTGATCCATCTGGGCGATAGCCTGGATGTGGACTTGGCCGACGTCCTCGACTATCTGGCCGGGGATTACCACAGCCGGGCGATCCTGCTGTACCTGGAGCACATCGGCGACGCCCGCAAGTTCATGTCGGCGGCGCGGCGCGCGGCGCGCATCAAGCCCGTCATCGTGCTGAAACCGCGCCGTTACCCCGAGGAACCGGACGATGCGGTGTACGCCGCCGCTTTCCGCCGCGCCGGCCTGCTGCGGGTGGACGACAGCGACGAACTCCTGCAAATGATCGAGGTGCTGAAGGCGGCCAAGCGGGTCCACAACGACCGGTTGGCCATCCTGGGCAACAGTTCCAGCATGAGCCTGCTGGCGACCGACACGCTGTATCGGTTCGGCGGGCGACTGGCGCAGTTTTCCGAGGCGACCCAGCAGGGCTTGGAACCGCTGATCGAATCCGATGCCCTGCCCAATCCGGTCGACCTGGGCGATCAGGCCGACGCCGACGCCTACGGCCGCGCGCTGGATCTGGTGCTCGCCGACCCCGGCGTGGACGGCGTGCTGGTCGTCAAGACGCCCAGCGTCCTCGGCGACACGACCGCGGTGGCCGACGCCCTGATCCGGCGCCTTCCCGCCAGCCGCCACTGCATCATCGCCAGTTTCCCCGGCCCCCAAACCGGCGCGGACGCGCGCCGGCGGTTGCTGGAACGGCAAGTGCCGACCTACGAAACCGCCAGCGCCGCAGTGCGCGCGTTCATGCGGATCGTGCAGTACAAGCGCAACCAGGCTCTGCTGATGGAAACCCCGCCCTCGCTGTCGGAAGAATTCACCCCCGACGTCGCGGCGGCGCGAGCCCTCATCGCCCAGGCGCTGAACGACGGCCGCGGCAGCCTCAACGAATACGAGGCGATCCAGCTACTGGCCGCTTATGGCGTCCCCGTGGCGGAAACCCGGCTGGCGCGTTCCCCGGACGAGGCCGCCGCCATGGCGGCGCAACTGCATCCGCTGGTTGCCTTGAAGATCATGACGCCGGAAGCCGTCGCCAAATCGCGGGTCGGAGGGGTGGCCCGCTATCTCGGCAGCCCGGACGCGGTGCGCCAGGCGGCGACCGCGATGCTGACGCAATTGCGCGACGTGGCCCCGGCGGCCCGGTTCAACGGTTTCGTGCTTCAGCCGATGGTGGCCCGCGATGGCGCTTACGAATTGACCGTGGGCGTGCGCGCCGGCGGGGGGTTCGGGCCGGTGATCTACTTCGGTCAGGGCGGCGCCGAAACCGAGGCCATCGACGATCTGGCCTACGGCCTGCCGCCGCTCAACCTGCACTTGGCCCGCGAGATCATGGCGCAAACCCGAATCTATCAGCGGTTGCGCTACAGCCTGCTGCGCCGCGCCAACCTCAACGCCCTGGCGCTGACCCTGGTCAAGGTCTCGCAAATGGTCGTCGACTTGAGCGAACTGGCCGAACTGGACATCAACCCGCTGTGGGTCAACGCCCGAGGGGTGGTGGCGCTGGACGTCCGAGTGCGGCTGACGCCGCCCACCGACGTTCCGATCCAGCGCCTGGCGATTCGTCCCTATCCCAAGGATCTGGAGGAGACCGTCGCCCTGCCCAACGGGCGGGAACTGCTGCTGCGCCCGGTATTGCCCGAGGACGAGCCATCGCTCCAGGCGTTGGCGCTGCGGGCTTCGCCCGAGGATCTGCGGCGGCGCTTCTTTCAACCCATTCGCGAACTGTCGCACGACTTGGCGGCGACCCTGACCCAGATCGACTACCATCGGGAAATGGCGCTGGTGGCGGTCGGGCCGGGCCTGCCCGGCAAGGCCGAGGTGTACGGTATCATCAACCTCAGCGCCGACCCGAACAACGAACGGGCGGAGTACTCCATTCTTGTCGACCGGGCGCTGATGGGCCTGGGCCTGGGCAATCGCCTGATGCGGCGCATCATCCACTATGCGCGGGCGCGGGGCATCCAGGAAATTTACGGCGAGGTGCTGACGGAAAACAAACCCATGCTACAAATGAACCGGGCGCTGGGCTTCGCCGTCCACAACGATCGGGACGATCCCGGGCTCAAGCACGTCGTTCTGTCACTCCATCACACCGGTCTGTCCATAGGGTAAATCCATCATGAGCGAGAAGCGTCTTTTGGTCGTCGACGATGAGCCCGAGTTTGGCGAACTCGTGCGCAAGGTAGCCGTAAGCCTGGGGTACGAGGCGCGAGTCGCCACGAGTGGCCGCGAGTTTCAGGACGCTTACCACGAACTGCATCCCACCATGATCGTGATGGATATGGTCATGCCCGAGATGGATGGCAACGAACTGGTGTTGTGGCTGATGGAACAGCGCTACGCCGCCCATCTGATCATCATCACCGGCTACAGCCCCGACTACGCCAAGGATGCGCGCGTGCTGGCCGAATTCAACGGCCTGCGCTCGGTCACGGCCCTGACCAAGCCGATCGGGCTGGCCAAGCTGCGCGAGGCGCTGAGCAGCGAAGACTGAGCGCGGCCGTCCAGATTCTGGCCCTTGCGCTCCAGCACGCCGATCACCACGAAGGGCAGATTCTTGATGCGGAGGGTTTTGCCTATCGGGTCCCCTGCTGGACCGTGGCCTGCGCGCCCTGCCCCACCGCCAGCATCAACACCACCGCACCCACGCCGATGATCATGCCGAGCATGGTCAGGGCGGTGCGCAGCCGATTGGCGCCCAGCGCCTGCCAGGCTTCGGCGGGAGCGGCGTGCCAGTTCATTACCGGTGGATGCCGGTATTCATGTTTCAGTCCCCCCTTTGAAAAAGGAGGCCAGGGAGATATTCCCCCTTATCGAATCAACCCCCGTTCCACATCCCGGTAGGCGTTGAGGGCGGCGATTTTGACGGGTTCGGCGACCAGGGGGAACGTGCCGAGGATGTGGGCGAACTCGGCCTCGGTCAGGCTGTAGAGGTGCGCAATCAGCCCGTCCAGTTCGGCGCGCAGGCGGGCGCGTTCGACGGGGTCGGTGACGCCATAGTGCGCGCCGGGGGAGAGGGGTTTCAGGCCAACCTCTTTGGCCAGATCGTCAAATTCGGGCGTGGTACAGGTGAGACGGGCGGCGCGGGTGACGATGGGCACAAAGGCGGGATCGCTATTAGTAAGGCGAGGGATTGGAGCTTGATAAGCAAAAAACATATTGAGATTTGCTGTCACCATCTTTCTTATAAACGAATCTAATATGAAGCTGTTAAGTAATGCGGTGAGAAACACTTGTTCTGATATACCCATGCTATCACTGACAACATAGTTAAAAGACTCAGCCAAAAATTTGTAACGAGGAATCATCATTGCGATGAAAGTGCGTTGATCCGTGTTACGTGCAATACGTCGAAAAGCACAACGATATTTCTGGTAATCAAGTAATTGTCCATGATCAGGTTGTTTACCAAGCAAGGCGCTACGCCCCGATTTTTCGGAAATCCAGTAGCGAAAATCGGAATAACCTACTTCAAACTGATGGGCCATTTTTCCTTCGATCATGGGTAATCGCTCATTGCCCGGTTCAGCTTTAAATAAATAGCTATCATTAGTCATATGGAATTCATTAGTTAAAACCAAATTCCATTTTCCTTCTATTCTTTCCCCGAGCAGTGGAAACTTCAACATCTTCTCAGCAATCCGAATATCCATTTCCGATTTGAATTCCATGATTGAATGAGAGTCAGGAGACAAGCGTCGGATCAATTCCACGGATAACGGCAGGCCGATTTCACCAGGAAACCCCGTCAGCTCCGCTACTTCATGCCGCATAAAAGCGGCGGGAAAACGTTCCGTCCGCCCGCCTTTTTCAAACGTCATGACGACGAACTTGAAACGACTATCTACCCCTTCAAAGATTTCCTTACGGTTCTCGAAGCAGAACAACCCAGTCACCCGGTTCTCGTCAAACAGCATGTCCCGTAATCCCTTGGCCCCAAGATCGGTATAAATCCCGGAAGGAATGACAATGCCGCATTCCCCGCCTTCGCGCAGCAGGTTGTAGCATTGCTCGGCGAACAACTTATACAGATTGATGTCGCTGCCGGTTTTCCTGCCGTTGACGATAGCCGACTGATGCCTGAACTGAGGCGCGGCGCGAAACCAGGCGGAAACGTGCGGAAACCGCGACAGATAATCCAGCCACGCAGCGCGGATATCCGGGTTTTTGAGCAGCTTGGCCTGCTCCTTCTCGAACTCCTTGATAGTCATTTTGTTTTTGGTGACCAGTTCGGAATGCTCCTGAAAAAACTCTTTGGCTTGGGGCTTGAGGATTTCCCACGGCGGATTGGTGATGATGGCATCGAAACCGCCGCGCTGATTCAGAACTTCATCGAACTCGAACCCCCAATGAAAAGGATGCAGGGCTTCGATATCGGCAAGATTCAGCTTGCGTTTTTTCGGCTTGCCCTCCTTGCCCTTCGCTGTATCCCAAGTCGCTTCCTCAAACTTGATACCCGCCCGATCCCACTGGTCCAGCAATAAATCGTTCAAAGTGGCTTGGGCCCCGGCTTTATGTTCCTCGATGTCGGCTTTGAGCGCGGACAAATCCATTCCACCCGCCCACGAAACTGTATGGCGGTAGGTCTCGATTTTCCGATTCTTTTCGGCCAAAACTTGCCGATAGCTTTTGCGGAAAAGATCGTCCTGCCGGGAATCGAACTCATGGGCATCGACTCGCAACAGACCGATGAGCGAATTGCCGGCCAGGATGTTGAAGTCGATATTCGGCAGCGGTTCCAATTCATCCACGGTTTGGGCCGAAGCCACCAGCGCCAGAAACAGGCGCAGCCGGGCGATTTCGGTCGCTTCCTCCATCAAATCCACACCGAACAGATTGTCGGTGATGATGGTTCGCTTGATGAAATAGGCGAGGCTTTTATGATCGCTCTCCCATTTCCTAAGCCGCTCGCTGAGCCATTTGTCATTCAAAAACTTGATGCGCCCGATGACCGCCGAATAAATATTGATGAGCGTTTTCATCGCCGCCACCAGGAAAGCGCCAGAACCGCACGCGGGATCGAGCAGCTTCAATTCGGGCAGGATGCGGTCGAGCAATTCCCGGCACAGACTGGCATCCAGGCCAAGTAAAAGATCGGCCAGCGTTTGAAACTTGCGGGCCGAGACAATCGGCAAATCGAACGGGTTTTCGGTGTTCACCCGAGCGAGAATCAAGCGATGAATGGTCCGCTCGCACAGGTATTCGGTGATTTCCGGCCGGGTGTAATAGGCCCCGAACGCCTTCTGGTTGATATACTTCTCGAAGATGTAGCCCAATACGTCCGGGTTGATCTCGTTGTCCTGCCCGCCGGGGGTATCGTCGAGACTCCAGGAATAGCCGGCGAACAGCGCGAACAGGTTGGCGAAAGCGACATCGGGAATGCGAATGGCCGGGCCGTAGTCCCGCTCCAGGCGATGGGGCAGAAACAGGCCGCCATTGAGATAGCGGATCTCGCCGATCAACGCGCGGGCCGCGTCGCTGCGCTGGTCGGGCGTCCTGGCGAAGCCCTCGAAAAACAGGGCTTGCAGGAATTCGGCATGGAACCGGTCTGGGCCGCGCCGTTGGCTTTGCGCCAGCTTGTCGCTGAGATAGTTGCCGTTGCCGCCGTCCAGGAAATGCTTGCGTTGCAGGAACCAGACGAACATCAGGCGATTCATGAGGACCGAGGCATACCAGCGCCGCTCGCGTTCGTCGGGAATGCCCTCGATCAGTTCGACGAAAGCCAGCCGCTGAGCATCGTAGTCCTTAAAGAATTTCCGGGTGACCCGCTCCACGTCCAGGGCCGCCTTCAGCCGGTCCACCAGCCGGGCCAGCGGGAACCCGCCGCGTTCGTCCAGTTCGTTGATGTCCACCACGATGCCGGAAATCTTGGAAACGAACAGATCGCCCGGCTGGCCCCTGACGTACAGATGTTCGCGCGGGAAGCGCCGGCTGCCCTCGCGCTTGACCCACAGCCACAGGCTTTGCGTGGGCGAGTCCGCGCGGTCCAGGAAGATCACCAGATTTTCGTGGGCCAGTTCCGAGAGCCGCTGATGGATAGCCAGCCGTTCCGGTTTCTCCGGCAGGCCGGCGACCTGAAAGGCGACCACCCCGGACAGTTCCGCGATAGGGGTAGCCCGCCAGGTTTGGCCGGGCAGTTCGAGCGTGACCGGCTTGGCCCCTCTGGGCCGGGACCAGCCGAGTTCTTCGATGAACAGACGCGGGAAATTGAAGGATTGCAGGCAGTCGCGCAGGCGCTCGATTTGCAGGTTATCCATGAGTCAGACCAGCCCCATCGTACAGATCAGTTTCGGTTCGCGTTCCCGCTTCTCCTCCTCGACCACGCACAGCCGCCCGTCCTCGCGCAAGCCCAGCAGTAGTTCCGCCAGTTTGTGGTCGGCAACACCGGCTTTGAGTTGCCGGTTCAGCGTATCGGTCGCCGCCTGATACAGCGGAAAGCGGTACAGCTCTTCCAGAACAGCCTCGATGTCCCGCAGCCAGGCCTCGGTGATGAACAGATCGCGGCGATTCCCCAAGGCTTCCCGATACCGCTTCAAGCGTTCGTAGGCCCTGAAGCGGGCGCCGGACGGTCGCCCCAGCGCGCCGCCCCAGGATTTTTCCTCGTCGAGAATGTGCCGCATCCCCGCCGCTGTGAGTTCGTGATGCTGTTCCGAGCGCGGCAGGGCTTCGGTAGGCGCGGCGCAGGCGGCGGCCTTGAGAATGGCGAGTTGCGACTGAGTCACGGCGCGGCCCTCTTCATCAATCCAGGCCAGCGCGTCGTTGCCCTCGCCGGTGCGCATGTAGACCAGCACCCCCGGCGGCGCTTCCGGAGTCGCGGGATGCGCCTTGGTGGCGTACACCACATTGGGCAGCGCTTCGATCTTCGCCGCCAGCGAGGGATCGGCGTCGGTCGCATTCTTCCAGATTTGATAGGCGAACGAGGCCAGATCAACCTCGGCATCGCCATCATCGTCGAGAATGCCGTTCTTCTCGGTATACAGATCGCGCATGGCGCTGGCCTCCGGATCGTCCTCGAAAAAGGCTTCGTCCGAACCGATGACCTCCCGATTCTCGATCAACCGTTGCCGCACCCGGGCGCGCAGCCCGATCAGCCGCTCCACGCCATCCGCCGGCACGAAGGAGTAGCAAAGAATCCGGTCCGAATTCTGGCCGATGCGGTCCACCCGACCGGCGCGCTGGATCAGGCGGATGATCGCCCAGGGCAGGTCGTAATTGACGACGATGGCGCAGTCCTGGAGATTCTGACCTTCCGACAGAACGTCGGTGGCGATCAGGATGCGGAGTTCGCCCCTCTCCCCCAACCCCTCTCCCACAGGGCGAGGGGTGATCAGGTCGCGTTTGCCGTTCGCGTCCGGCGAGAATCGCCAGGCCAGTTCGGTCGGATTGAGGCTTTTCCCGGTGACAGCTTCCACGCCTTGCACGCCCAGCGTCTGGAGTTGGTTCTTCAGATAGCGGGCGGTGTCAGCAAACTGGGTAAAGATCAACAGCTTTTCCTGGCCGTGCCGCTCGGCGACCAGTTGGCGCAATTCAGCCAGCTTGGCGTCCCGCGCCGGATTCCAGACGCCGCAGCAGTCCAGCACCGCAATCAGCGCGCGGGCGTCTTGCAGCAGGTGCCTGGCCAGGGTTTTGGCGAACAGGGAGCCGGACAGCCACTTGAAGCGCTTTTTATAGCTGCTCTGGTAGGCGGCATACGCCTCGGCGGCGCGGGCGCGAAAATCGGCCTCGGCGCGGAGACCGTTCCCACCATTCCCTTCCACCGCCCTCACCCCCGGCCCCTCTCCCCCAGGGAGAGGGGAGTCAATGGCGACTTCATCGTCATCCTCGGCTTCCAGCGCCTCCTCGGCATCCTCATCCTCATACCGGGAATCCAGCAGTTCCGCGCCCTGCGCGCCGAGCGGAAGCTCCAGGCCGTTTTCCAGGGCGTGCAGAAACACGAAGTTGCGCAGGACATGGCGCTCAATGGAAAGCAAAAACGCCGGGCCGGCGCTTTCCAGCCGCTTGAACAGATTGGTGCGGCAAAAGCCCATCAGCCGGCTGCCCGCCCGCGACAAGCCGCTGATGATGGCGGCCTGGTGCGGGGTCGGCGGGGGTTTGGGCCGGGGGGCCAGATAGTTGCCCAGCCCGTAGCGGGGCAGCGTCAGGGCGTTAATCGTATTGACGACCTGATGGGAATACAGCCGGCCATAGGGGTCCGCCGGATCGGCGTCATCAATCGCGAATTTCACGTTCCGGGGAAGACGCGCAGGGAAATACGATTTCCGCCCATCGGCGAATTGCA
This sequence comes from Candidatus Contendibacter sp., assembly GCA_008933795.1. Taxonomy (GTDB): domain Bacteria; phylum Pseudomonadota; class Gammaproteobacteria; order Competibacterales; family Competibacteraceae; genus Contendibacter. The sequence continues at coordinate 20,042 of WBUJ01000038.1, forward strand.
GGTATTGGCGCTGGATTTCGGGGTCGATCCGGGCGTAATTCTGGACGATGAACCCACGGGTGCGCCGCACCATGTACAGCCGCATCAGATCGCGCCAGTCGTCGGGATCGGGGCTCTTATCAAACGCGGCCAGCGAGCGAACCGGGCACTGGTGACGCCGGATGAATTCCTGCTCGCCTCCCAGGGCCGCCAGGTATTTTTCCGGCCGGATGCCGAGGTCAGCGTCGTCGCGCAGGAACAGGCCAAGCTGGGCGGACAGATCGAGCCAGGTCTTGTTGTAGGGCGTGGCGGACAACAGGATGCACAGGCTGTCGTTGCGCTCGATGTAGTCGCGGATCGCCCGGTAACGCTTGCCTTCCCTGTTGCGCAGATTGTGGGACTCGTCAATCAGCACCACGCGATAGCGGCGGGTCTTCTCCGGCAGTTCGCCGATCACCGCCGACAGGGACAGGACCCTGGCGCGAAGCTGGTAGGCATGGACGTAATCCTCCCACATCGGGACCAGATTCTTGGGGCAGACGATCAGCGTCTCGGTGTGATAATCGTCCTCGAAAATCCTGGCGAGCGCCGTCGCCATCATGGACTTGCCCAGCCCCACCACGTCACCGATCAGGACCCCGCCCCGCTTGTTCAGATGATGGGCGGCGATCTTCACGGCGGCGATCTGGAAGTCGAACAAGGTATCCCCGAACACCTTGGGAATCTGGAACTCCGCCAGACCCACGCGGGCCTCCTGAGCCAGGTGATAGGCCATTTTCAGGTAAACATGGTAGGGCGGCGTCGATTTTTCGCTGGCCCAGCTTTCATCGATGATATCGACCAGTTCCCGGGAAATGTCGAGGCACCAGCGGTCGCCCCAGCGGTCCTCGAACCATTTCGCCAGCTTGGCGCAGGCGTCGCTGTCCAGCACATCCACGTTCAGTTCGCCCTGCCGGGCGAGACCGGCCAGCGTCAAATTGCTGCTGCCCAGATACCCGATCACCGGGTTGACCGGGTCCTGGCGATACAGCAGATACAGCTTGGCGTGCAGCAGGTGGCGCAGATAAACCTTCACTACCAGGCGCCCGGCGCGCAGTTGAGCCGCAAGCTGGCGCAGCGCGGCCTCGTCCAGGTTGGTCGGTGCGCCGACCGTCAGTTGCTCGCGAAACTCCTGAGCGATGCGCCGCTTTTCGCGGATCGCGGTCTGGTTGTCGAGCGCCTCTTGCCCGCCGCCGACGCGAAGGATTCGGCGCAGTTCCTCGCCGGGCGCGACGTGCATCCCCACGAGCAGGCGGCAGCAATGGCCGGTTCCCCCGGCCCACTGCTCCACACCGTCGCTGACCGAACGCCAGCCCCGGAGATTGAAATAGCCGACGCAGAAATCGGCGCGCTCGGCGACGGCCAAGGTATCGCGCAGAGCGGGCAGGAGCGAGGCTTCGATATTGTCGAAAATGCGGGGCATGGGTTTATCTCTGAGATAGCGTTTCTATACGTGAACCTCGCCGTCGTGGACGATGCGCCCGTCCTTGAACCGCACCAACCGCCGGGCGTAGCGGGCGATGTCGGGTTCGTGCGTGACCAGGATCAGGGTAAGGCCCCGTTCGGCGTTCAGCCGGGTGAACAGGGTCATGATGTCCTCGCTGGTGTGGGTGTCGAGATTGCCGGTCGGCTCGTCGGCCAGAATCAATGGCGGCTGGTTGGCCAGGGCGCGGGCGATGGCGACCCGCTGCTGCTGGCCGCCCGAAAGCTGGTTGGGCCGGGCGGCGGCGCGCGGGCCGAGGCCGACCTGTTCCAACAACTCCCGCGCCCGCCGCCGCCGTTCCGCCTTGCCGATCCCGGCGTAGAGCAGCGGTAGCGCGACATTGTCCTCGATGCTGGCGCGGGGCAACAGGTTGAAGCCCTGAAACACGAAACCGATCTGGCGATTGCGCAGCGCCGCCAGTTCGTCGGGATCGAGCCGCGCCACCGCGCGTCCCGCCAGCCAGTACTCGCCGGCGTTGGGAGTATCGAGACCGCCGAGGATATTCATGAAGGTGGACTTGCCCGACCCCGAGGGTCCCATGATCGCCACGAACTCGCCCGGCGCGATGCGCAGGTTGATGTCGCGCAACACCGGCGTCACGCCGCCGCCCGCCAGCGAATAATGCTTGTCCAGGCCGGCGACCCGAATCAGTGGCTCCATGATCACAGCATCCGCATGCGGAAACCACTACCGCTGCTACTCGCCTCGGACTTCGAGCGGATTTCGTGGGTCACGACCCGGTCGCCGGCCTTGAGATCACCGCTGACGATTTCGGTCAGAGCGTTGTCGGTGAGGCCGGTTTCCACCGCCGCCGTTCGAAGCTTGCCGTCGGCGTCAAGGAGATAAACCTGAAGCTTGCGTTCCCTGGCGGGCGGGCGCGGGCCGCGCTCCTCCTCGTCGGCGCGACGCGGCTGGAAGCTCAGGGCGGCGTTCGGCACCCGCAGCACGTCCTTGCGTTCGCCGGCGGTAATGCTGACGTAGGCGGTCATGCCGGGCAGCAACCGCCCGTCGGCGTTGTCCACGTCCACCACCACGTTGTAGGTCACCACGTTTTGCTGGGTGGTAGGGTTGAGGCGGATCTGGCGAATGCGGCCCTGGAAACGCTGTTCGGAATAGGCGTCCACGGTGAAGCGGACCGCCATGCCGGGCTGGAGCACGCCGACGTCGGCCTCGGCGATGCTGGTGTTGATCTGCATTTCCCGCAAATCCTGGGCGATCTGGAACAGGGTCGGGGTTTGGAAATTGGCGGCGACGGTCTGGCCAACATCGACGCTGCGCGCGACCACCACCCCGGAAATCGGCGAGCGGATCACGCTGTTACGCAGGTTGATCCGGTCGCGCTCCAGTTGCGCCTCGGCCAGCTTGAGTTGGGCGGTGGCGGCGTCCACCTGCTGGCGGGCAATGTCCAGTTCCTCCCTGGCGACCAGATTCTTGCGCTGGAGCGCGACGACCCGGTCGATCTTGATCCGGGCCAGGTCCAGCGCCGCCTGGGCGGCCAGCACGTTGGTCTCGCTCTGCTTGACCTGAGCCTGGAACAGGGCGGGATCGAGTTCGGCCAGCACTTGATCGTCCTTCACCCGGTCGTTGAAATCGGCGTGGATTTTCCGCACCGTGCCGGACACCTGGGTGCCGACGTTGACCAGCACCACTGGGTTGAGCGTGCCGTTGGCGGTGATGATCTGAACGATGTCGCCGCGATCCACGGTCTGGGTACGGTAACGCTCGGCGGGCTGCGATTTGTCGTGGGGCCAGTAGGCGTAGGCCGCCACGCCAGCGGCCAGCGTCAGCGCGATGAGGAAAAACCGGGGTTTGGAAAGCGTCATGGGAACGGACTGGCGGCTGAACTTCCGGTACTAGACGGGCAAAAACGGCGATTGCGGCCGGGCAGGTGGTGATCAGGGAGAAGCTGTTTTTTTGGAAAGTGGGGCTTCAAACGGAGTCCCGGCGTGGGCCGGGAGATGAACCCAGTTGGCGAGCGGCGGGCGTCAGCCCGTTGTTTTGGGCTTCAAACGGAGTCCCGACGTGGGCCGGGAGATGAACCCGCTTGGTCAGCTCGGCGCTGGCGTTTTTCACACGCCCCACCGGCGCGACCTCAGGGCGGTCACGGCCAGCAGCATGCCTAGTATCGACAGTCCCCAGACGTTCAACGCCGGGATGGCCGCAGGCATGATGACAACGAGGGTGTCGGTGTCGGTGGCGATGTTGTCAGGGGGGGTCAGGTCGGTCATGCCGATGGGCGGGATGGCGACGACCGTGGTGGTCAGGTCGCCGGAAACGCTTGCGGCTACTTGGGCGGTGACGTGGTAGGTCACGCTGGCGAGTTGCGGCAGGTCCAGCGAGTCGGTGAAGGTGGCGGGGTTACCGGCGTTGTCGGTGCAGTTGTAGCCGGCTGGCGTACCACCCGCGCAGGTCCAGGTCCAGGAAACGATTTGCGCCGGCCGCGTGGCGGTGACCGACATGCCGGTGGCGTCCACGGGGCCATTGTTGGTGATGACGACGACGTAATTTAGCGTGGCGCCCGGTGTGTAGCTGCTCTGGCCGTTCGTGACGCTGGCAGTCAGGTCGAGTTGCGGCAAATTATTGACCCCGAAATCAAGACGATTCTCGACGGTCGCGCCCTGCGTGTCGTCAGCCGATTGCTGGCCGGCCGCGGTCAACGTGATGGCGAGGCTCTGGATATATCCGCCCAGGCCGAGGAGCCCGTTCGCCTCGGAGCCGTTGTCGTCTGAGTCGGTCCGGTTGGTATTTGGGTCCGGCGCGGGTTCGTAGGCCAGCGCGGGCAACGGGCCGGTGCTGGAACGATAATCGCGCAGGACACCGCCAGGATTGAAATTGACCGCCGGCAGACGAACGATGTAATTGCCGGCGGGCAGGCCGCTAAAGGTGTAGAGGCCGCCGCCGCTGGTGGTGGTCGTGTCTAGCGAGATAGCGCCATCGCCGGATCGGAGTTCCACCGTCACGCCGTCGATGCCGGCCTCGGCACCATTGAACAAGCCGTCGTTGTCCTGGTCATTCCAAACCAAGTCGCCGAGCGAGACGGTGTAGAAGCCGAAATCGACCGTCATGTTGGCTTGGCCGTCGGGCTGGCCTTGATCGCCGCCATCGAGGTCGGTTTCGCCGGTCGGCTCCGAGGTAGCGCCCGGACCCAGGGTGATTACCGAGGACACGACCGCGCCGGTCAACAACCCACTGGTCCGCAACGTGCCGTTGTCGTCCGAGTCGATGTCGCCGTTGGCCGCTGGCGCTGTCGTTTCGCCGAGGCTCCCGTCGTTGGCGCGCGAAGTGCCGGAAGACCAGTAGTCTTGCAAGACACCGCTGAAATTGCTGGCGGCGATGGCGACGACATAATCGCCCGCATCGAGGTTGTTGAAGAGGTAATAGCCACTATTGGTGGTCGTCGCGGTCGCCAGGGCGGTGGAGAGATCGCCCGCCGCGTACAGATTGACGGTGACGCCGTTAATGCCCGTTTCGGCGCCGTTGATCGTGCCGCTGTTGTCGGTGTCGAACCAGACCCGGTTGCCGATGGCGTAGACGGGGGCTTGCGCTGCGGCGGGCAGGGCGCAGGCGAGCGCGAACAAGAAGACGAGGTGGGCAAAGGAACGCGGAATGAGTATCTGACTCGCTTTCATGGTTTTGCAGCCTTTAAGTTAGCTCAGGTCGCGTGAAGCGCTAGAGTACATTCTTCCGCGGATCGAACGCATCACGCACCGCCTCGCCGACGAACACCAGCAGGCTGAGCAGCAGCGACAGCACCACGAAACCGGAGATGCCCAGCCATGGCGCTTGCAGATTGTCCTTGCCCTGGCGCAACAGATCGCCCAGCGAAGCCGAACCCGGCGGCAATCCCAGGCCAAGAAAATCGAGCGCCGTCAGCGCCACGATGGAGCCGGACAGGATGAACGGCATGAAAGTCAGGGTCGCCACCATCGCGTTCGGCAGCATGTGCTTGAACATGATCCGCCCGTCGCTCATGCCCAGGGCGCGGGCGGCGCGGACGTAATCGAAATTGCGGGCGCGCAGGAACTCCGCCCGCACCACCCCCACCAGGGCGGTCCAGCCGAACAGCATCAGGATCAGTAGCAGGGTCCAGAACCCTGGCGTCACCACGCTGGAGACGATGATCAGGATGAACAGTTGCGGCAACCCGCCCCAGATTTCCAGAAAGCGCTGAAACAGCAAATCCAGCCGGCCACCGAAATAACCCTGCACCGCGCCCGCCGCCACCCCGATAATCGAGGAACTCAGGGTCAGCAACAGACCAAACAGGACCGAAATCCGCAAGCCGTAGATCAGTCGCGCCAGCACGTCGCGGCCCTGATCGTCGGTGCCCAGCCAATTCTCGGCGGACGGCGGCGCCGGGGCTGGAACGGGTAGATCGTAATTGACCGTGTCGTGGCGGAAGCGGATCGGCGGCCAGAGCATCCAGCCGTGCTCCCTGATGAGTCGCGCCAGATAGGGATCGCGGTAGTTGGCCCCGGTCGGGAACACGCCGCCGAAGTCGGTTTCGGCGTAGTCCTCGAACACCGGCGCGTAGAACGAACCCTGATAGGAAACCAGCAAGGGCCGGTCGTTGGCGATGAACTCCGCGCCCAGGCTCAACCCGAACAGCAGCAGGAACAGCCACAGCGACCACCAGCCTCGCCGGTTGGCGCGAAATTGCGCCAGCCGGCGCTGGGTCAGCGGGGTGAAACGGATTCTGCGGCGCGTCGGCATCGCTCATCCCTCCCGTGCCGCGAAATCGATCCGCGGGTCTACCCAGCGATAGGTCAAGTCGCTGACCAGATTCAGCAGCAGACCGATCAAGCTGAACATGTACAGCGTCCCGAACATGACCGGGTAATCGCGTTTCACCACGGCCTCGAAGCCCAGCAACCCCAGCCCATCCAGTGAGAAGATCACTTCGATCAGCAGCGAGCCGGTAAACAGCATCCCGACCAGGGTCGCCGGAAAACCGGCGATCACCAGCAGCATGGCGTTGCGGAACACATGCCCGTACAACACCTGTTGCTCGCTCAGGCCCTTGGCGCGGGCGGTGACCACGTACTGCTTGTTGATTTCATCCAGGAACGCATTCTTGGTCAGCATGGTCAGCGAGGCGAAGCCGCCGATCACCATCGCCGTCACCGGCAGGGTCAAATGCCAGAAGTAATCCAGAACCCGCGCCGGCCAGCTCAGGTCCGCCCAATCGTCCGACACCAGCCCCCGCAATGGAAACCAGTCCAGGTAACGCCCGCCGGCGAACACGATGATCAGCAGAATGGCGAACAGGAACGCCGGGATGGCGTAACCGACGATGACCGCCGCACTGCTCAGCACGTCGAAGCGCGAACCGTCGCGCACCGCCTTGGCGATGCCTAGCGGAATCGAAATCACGTAAATCAACAACGTGCTCCACACCCCCAGCGAGATCGAGACCGGCAGCTTGTCCAGCACCAGGTCCAATACCGCCCGGTCGCGGAAATAGCTTTTGCCCAGATCGAAGCTCAAGTAGTCGCGAATCATCCGTCCGAAACGCACGTAGGCCGGCTGGTCGAAGCCAAATTGACGGTTGAGTTCGGCGATGAAAGCGGGATCGAGGCCCTGCGCGCCGCGATAGACGTTCGCGCCGCCGGCGCCTTGCGCGGTTGCGACGCCGCGCCCCGCTTCCACGCCCTCGCCGCCGCCGACCCGGGCGGTGGCGGACACGGCGGTGTCCTTGAGTTTCGCCAGCAATTGCTCCACCGGCCCCCCAGGCGCGATCTGCGCGATGACGAAGTTGATGGCGATGATGCCCAGCAGGGTCAACGGAATCAGCGCCAGGCGGCGGAGGATGTAAGCGAACATGGGGGAAGCCTTGGCGTTGATCTCTTAACTTGCCGGGGCGGGCGTTCGAACCGAATCACCCGAGTGGAGCATTGCAATGGCTAGAGTACCGGCGAGCGACCGGACCCGCAATCAGACCGCGAAAGCGTTGCGCGGTGATTTTGACTCCACCGCCGCCGCGTGGTCGAGACAGCAGGTTTTCAGCTTCGACGGTCAGGTTGTGGAAGAGGAGCGCCGCGATTCCCATCATCACCGGCCCGCCGTGGAGGAAGACCGGGTCCCTGAACGCCAGCCCCAGGCCCGCCAACACGAGGGCGGACGCGGCCAGCGCGCCGACGACGACAGCGCCAAACGGGGTATGCCGATAACGGCGGGGTTTGAGCATGATCCTTCCTCCCGCGAGGATCAAGCAGCGTTCTGCTAAAGTTTGGTCCCCTGGTGAACGATAACCCCGTCCAACGTCATGGCCAAACGCTCCTCTGCCCGCTCATCCACCGCGTCCACGAATAAGACTCTCGTCGGCGCTATGATTGGCCTCGTGTTGGCGGCGCTCGCTGGCTTGGGCATTCAACTCCCGGGTTGGTTGACCGGAAAAGCGCCCCCGACCCGCGCCGAACACCGGACCACCGCCCGCCCGGCTGGATTGCCGGACACGGCGCAAAGCTTCGAGACCGCCAAGAAGTGGCTGTATGACAAGGTCTACCACGATCATCCCAAGACCTTCTATTGCGGCTGCGACTATGCCCGCGCGCCCGGCCAGCCCGGCGCGATCAACCTGCGCAGTTGCGGCGTGACGGCCCGTCAGGACCCGGCCCGCGCCCAGCGCCTGGAAGCGGAGTATGTCTTCCCCGCCGCCAAATTTGGCAACTTTCGCCCGTGCTGGCGCGAGCCGGAACGCTTTTCCGAGTGCGTTAACGACAACGGCCAGACGCTGACCGGCCGGCAGTGCTGCGAGAAAGTCGATCCGGTCTTTGAAGCCGCCCATAACGACCTGTACAACCTGTTTCTCGCCGAGGGCGAAATCAACGGCGACCGCAAGAGTCACTACCGCGCCGACTGACGCGGCTAAAGCCCGGCGGCGCGGTTAGCCGTGATGCGCGCCCAGCGTTCCATACAAATGCCGTTCCAGCACCACGCGGATGTATTCGCTCACCGCGCAACTGTCAGCGCGGGCTTGGCGGGCCAGATCGTCATACAGGGCTTCGGGCAAGTGCAGCTTGACATCGCGGTCACACTTGGCGCGGCGGCGGTGTTCCGGGGATGGCGCGAGGCGCAGAACGGGATAAACGGCGGGACGTTCGGACATGGCGGCGGTTTCCGTGCAACGCCGCGCGGGTTGAGGGCGGCGTGGCCTCAACTACCTGATATAGGAATATCGGCTGAGGTTATTCGCGCACGGCAAGCCATGCCTTATCTGGCCCCTATCGACCACGCCCACGAGGCGATCCAAAAAGATTCACGCCCACGCGCCCACAGTCTGTGGCGGTGAACGTGAATCATCGCTTTATCGGGGCGACAGCCGCTGTGATTGATAGTGGAAGTGAAACTAAGCCATAGCGGCGCGGGTGTTAATCGGGCGGGAAACGGTGATACCGCGCCCAGTGCGGGCGCGTGTTAAACTGAACGTGATTTCATTATTGACTCCAGGGGCGGGTCACCCCTTGCCCCCTTCACCCGGTCCGGCCAGGCCGGGTTTTTTGTGGCGTTCATGCCCGGTGGGCGATCAAGCCTCGCAACAATGGCCGTAACCGAAGGCTTCGAGGAGTCCGATGGAGAAACATCCTTGGGGAGTGGGGCCGTCGCCCGCGAGTAAGGTGAACAAACGATGACCATCCTGCTGACCGGCGGCGCCGGTTACATCGGCAGTCATACGGCGGTGGCGCTGGTCCAGGCTGGCCATCGGGTTGTGCTACTGGACAACTATGCGAACAGCCGGCCCGAGGTCGGCGACCGGCTGACGCGGATTCTGGGCCAGCCGGTGGCGCAGTTCGCTTGCAGGAAAACGCAGTGGCGTTAAGCGACTGAGAGGAGACCGACCGATGGCATTGCCATCCACCCCATCCCCCGATCCCATCCGCGCCTGGCTGGCGGCGGTGATACGCGGCGCGGAACCCGGCGCGCTGCCGCCGGACGAGGCCGGGCTGCTGGATACGGCTCGGGCCGATGGAGTTCTGACTCTGTGCCATGACCGGCTGCGCCGCTCTCCCCGCTGGACGCAGTATCCAGAGACGCTGCGGGAGGCGATGACTCGGCACGCCTATCAGGCGGTTGCGGTGGAGCTGATGCGCGCGGCGGAATTGCGGGACGTGCTGGCAGCGCTGGCGCAAGCGGGTTTACCGGTGTTGCTGCTCAAGGGCGCAGCGCTGGCCTATACCCTGTATCCCGAACCGCATCTGCGCGACCGCTGCGATACCGATCTGTTGCTGCCGTCGCGCGACGAGGCCGAACGCGCCTGGCGCGTGCTCCAGACTCTGGGTTATCAGCGCCCGAACGCCG
>WBUJ01000234.1 GCA_008933795.1 Candidatus Contendibacter sp.
GAGCTGGCTTGGCAGCTTCCGCCGGCTTGGCCGGTTCCACGACGGTTGGCTTCATCGCGGCGGTTGGAGTCGTGGTTTTCTTGGGTTCTTTGTTGACCGTGCTTCCGGTCGGCTCTTTCTTTTTCGGCATCGGTTCAGTCCTCTGAATTGCTTGATGAATTGTGGGGCGCGGCGGAATGCCTTGCCGTTAATCCTGCTCGTATTCAGTCTAGCCTAAGCTTGGAGTAGTCTCCAAGCCGTGAACGACATAAAACGCTTCGCTGTCGCATGATCGCCCAAGTTTAGTTGCTGATCGCGCCATGTTCCGCCACGATTATCCGTTCGATCCCACTTATGGCCATGATCTGGCCGCCCTGCTGGCCGTCGCCGCGCCGGAAGAGCCGATGGATTTCGCGCCGTTCTGGCGCGAGCTTCGGTTGCGTGCCCAAGCGGTGGCGGTCGCGCCGATGTTGCGGGAAATCGCCAGCCCACAGCCACGAATCCGGGTGTTCGAGGTAACGTTCACCTCGTTGGATGGGGTTCGGATCGGCGGCTGGCTGACCCGGCCCCGCAACGAGCCGGTCGAGCGGGGCGTGGTGGTGGGTCACGGCTACGGCGGGCGGGAGGAACCGGATTTTCATTTGCCCTTCAAGCGCGCGGCGCTGCTGTTTCCCTGCGCGCGCGGCATCTCCCGCAGCGCCCGCCAGGACCTTTCCAGCAACCCCCTGCGCCATGTGTTGCACGGAATTCGCCGGCCCGAGACCTACATTCTCGGCGGCTGCGCGGCGGATACCGTGTGGTGCGCCGCCTCGGCCTTGCTGGAGCTGTTTCCGATGGCGGCGCGGCGGTTGGACTATCTGGGCATCAGCTTCGGCGGCGGCGTGGGCGCGCTGGCCCTGCCGTGGGACGAGCGATTCCATCGCGCCCACCTGAACGTGCCCAGCTTCGGCCATCATCCCTTGCGGCTGAACTGTCCCTGCGTCGGTAGCGGCGAGGCAGTGCGGGCCTACCAGCGACGGACCAGCCGGGCGCTGGAGACGCTGCGCTATTTCGACGCGGCGGTCGCGGCCCGGCATCTGCGCATCCCGATGCACGTCGCCGCCGCCCGCTTCGACCCGGCGGTGCCGCCGCCCGGCCAGTTCGCCATTTACAACGCGCTGGCGGGTCACCGGGAGCTGTTCGTGCTGCGGGCCGGCCATTTCGAACACGCCGGCCTAGCCGCCGAGGACGCGCGGCTGCGGGATGCGCTGGCGTATTTTTTCAATTGCTGATTGGCGTTCAAAAGCCCAACAGCCGCGCGCCCTGATAGAAGAGGAAGCTGAGCAGCCACGCCAGTCCCAGCGACCAGACGATGCTGAAGCCGGTGAAGGCGAGGCTTTTGGACTCGCTGCGCAGGGTTGCCACCGTGGACAGGCAGGGCGTGTAAAGCAGGGTGAACAGCATAAAGCTGAACGCCTGCACCCAGTCCATGTGCTGGGTCATCAACTGGGCCAGCGCGTCGCCTTCCAGCCCGTAAATCACTGCCATCGCCCCCAGCACGATTTCCTTGGCGACGAAGCCGAACAGCAGCACCACCGCCATCCGCTCGTCAATGCCGATGGGCCGCAACAGCGGTTCCAGCCAGGCGCCGAACATGCCCGCCAGGGTGTCGGGGCCGCTGGCGACCGCGCCCGGCGGCAAATGAGTCAACAGCCAGATCATCACCACCCCGGCGATGATGAAACGGCTGGCGCGGCTGAGAAAGTGATACACCTCCTGCCAGGCGCGCAAGACCACCTGTTTGAACGTGGGCAGGCGGTAGGGTGGCAGTTCGATCAGCAGCGGTTCGCTGCTGTTCAGCCGGCGCTTGAACAGCAGGGCGGTGGCGAAGGCGGTCAGGAAGCTGAGGACGTACAGCGCGAACAGGACCAGCGGCGCGTGGGCCGGCGAAAACAGCGCGGTGGTGAGAAACACAAATACTTGCAGGCGGGCCGAGCACAGCGAAAACGGGACGATCAGCATGGTCAGCCGCCGCAAGCCGCGCGACCGCATCACCCGGGTGCCCATCAGGGCCGGCACGTTGCAGCCGAAGCCCATCAGCAGCATGACGAAACTGCGCCCGTCCAGGCCCAGCTTAGCCATCAGCGCATCCATCAGGAAGGCGATGCGCGACAGATAGCCGCTGTCCTCGACCAGCGCCATGCCAAGGAAGAACAGCACGATGATTGGCACGAACGAGGCGACCGTGCCCAGCCCGTCGTAGAGTCCTTCCACCAGAAGGCCGTACAACCAGCCGGGCAGCAGGGTTTGCAAGGGCGCCAGCGCCCGGTCGCGGAAACCTTCCAGCAGCCAGGCCATGCCGTCCTGCAACGGTCCGCCCAGGGTATAGACCGCCTGGAACAGCAGGAACAGGGCGAGGAAAAACAGCGGGATGCCGAAGATGGGATGCAGGGCGATCCGGTCAACGCGCTCGGTCAGATCGTGTTCCAGGACGCGCGGTATCGTCACCGAGCGCGCCAGCAGCTTCTCCGCCTCCGCGAGCAAGGCTTCATCGGCGGCGAAATCGGCCTGCAAGGCCCGGATATCGGTGGACGGGCGTTGGCCCAAAACCCGGCGCAGGGTTTCGCGGGCTTCCGGGAAGCCCTGACCGTATTTGGCGCTGACGCAGCACACCGGACAGCCCAGCCCCGCCGCCAGTACCTCGGTATCGAAGCGGATGCCCAATCGTTCCGCCTCGTCGGCCATGTTCAGCACCGCCACCGCCGGCAATCCCAGCCGGCACAGCTGCAGGGTCAGCGGCAACTGCTGATCGATCTGGGTCGCGTTGAGGATGATGCAGAGGAGATCCACCGGGTTGTTTTGCAGGAAGCGCCGCACCACCTGCTCGTCCTCGGCGAACCCGTGCAAATCGTACAGGCCCGGCAGATCCACCACCTCGACCATGTCGGCGCCGAGCAGGATTTTGGCGCCCAGCAAATCCACGGTGATGCCCGGCCAGTTGCCGATGCGGGCGGATGCTCCGGTCAGGCGGTTAAAAAAGGTGGACTTACCGGTGTTGGGCATCCCCAACAGGGCAATGCGCTTCATCACGAATTCCGTGTTTTCCGTGTCTTCCGTGGACCGGCTTTATCCCTCGGCCCAGACGTGAATCAGCGCGGCGTCGTTCCGGCGCAGCATGATGTTGACGCTACCGACCCGGACCTGTAGCGGCCCGCCGAACAGCGCCTGGCGGATCGGGCGCACCTCCTTGCCGACGCGAAATCCCAGAGCTTGCAGCCGTTGGCGAAAATGTTCCTCGGCATCCACGTCTTCGATAATGCCTTGCTGGCCCATTGGCAGTTCGGAAAGGCGCACCATGGTCATAGGATTAGGCCATTAAATGAGAATGGTTCGCATTTTCCTACAAGCAGCCATAAACCGCAATAGGGTTATGCGAATTCATCAACCGGCCGAGTCTTCGCTCAGTTCCACTTTGGCGTAAATCTCCGCCAGCGCCAGATGGCGGCTGAATGCCTGACCACGCCCTCCCCTTGCGAAGAGGGAGGGTTGCGGCGGTGGTCAATCCGCGTGGAAAGTCCGCTTTTCCTGGGCCATGCGCCGCAGAATTTCCGCCGGGGCAAAGCGTTCGCCCAACCGCTGGCGGTACTGCTCCAGCTTCGCTACCAGTTCCGCGATGCCGAGGCTGTCGGCGTAGCGGAATGGGCCGCCCAGGAACGGCGGGAAGCCGATGCCGAACACCGCGCCGATGTCGCCGTCCCGCAGGCTGCGGATCACGCCTTCGTCCCAGCACAGCGCCGCTTCGTTCAGCATCATCAGCACGCAGCGCTCGACGATTTCCTTCGCGTCCACGGTCTTGTCGCCGCTCACGCCGAGAATGCCGTAGACGGTCTTGTCTACCGGCTTTTCGCCCTTCTTGACGCCTTCGTACAGGTAAAAGCCCTTCTTGCTCTTGCGCCCGTAGCGGCCGTCGGCCAGCAGTTTGTCGGCGACGCCGGCCGGTTTCATCCGCTCGCCGAAGGCTTCGTGCAGGATCGGCCC
>WBUJ01000039.1 GCA_008933795.1 Candidatus Contendibacter sp.
ATCATTGCCTGGCGGATCCTGCACTTGGTCACCTGGGGCCGGGATTGCCCAAAGCTGCCCTGCGACGTGGTGTTCGATCCCGAGGAATGGCAGGCCGCCTGGATCGTCGCCCACCGGACTAAACCCCTGGAAACCCCACCTCCTTTGGGCCAGAGGGTGCGGCTGATCGCCGGTTTCGGGGGCTTCCTGGGGCGTAAACACGACGGTCATCCCGGCCCCAAAACGATCGGGGAAGGCCTGCAAAAAGTGAGAGCGTTTGCCATTGCTTTTGAGGCCACTCGTGCCGTGTATGCTGGAGATGGATGAATTGTGGGCTCTTTGGTATTTCCCGGTATTGGCAAATCATTGATTTATAATGATATATAAGGCTTGGCGGAAGTCTGGATTTGACTGTTAATTCCTTTCTGTCTGAATACAAGATTATGATTTTAAATATATTTATATTTTAAGGCCACAAAATAGGTTGGAATCTTATTAAAGCCCAGCATATTGCAGTGCGGCAAAAAGAGCACAACTTATTGTTTTTAAAAAATTATCTTATTCCTGGAATTCCCAAAGAGCCGAAATGGTATTATGTGTTCGTTTACCTGCCGGGTGCGACCGAGGCCGTTCCCGCCGGTCGCCTACTCCTGGACGAAGATGCCCGCCATGGTTTGTTCGAGTACGGTCGCCGCTATCGGCAACGAAGCGATGCGGTGCCTGTTGATCCAGTAGCGCTGCCGCTGGGGCTGGCGCGGTACGAGTGCCGGGAGGTCAATCGCGGCCTGTTCGGGGCGCTGCGCGACGCCCTGCCCGATTATTGGGGCCGCCTGGTCATTGCCACCCAGATGCGAATCGCAGTGGAGGCGTTGTCCGACGCCGAACTGATGCTGCTCCCCAGCGCGACGCGCACCGCGAATCTCGACTTCCGGCCCACGCCCAACGCGCCCGAACCGGTTCTCGGACCGCCGGATTTCGCGGATCTGGCGGCGCTGCTGGCGGTGGCGGAACGCATCCAGGCCGGTGAAATGCTCGCCGATCCGTTGCTGACTTCGCTGCTGATCCAGGGCAGCAGCCTGGGCGGCGCCCGGCCCAAATGCACGGTACGCTGGCAAGGGGTACTCTGGATCGCCAAGTTTCCGGCGCGCAACGAAGATTACAACGTGCCGCGAGTGGAGTACGCGACGCTGCGCCTTGCCGCCCGCTGCGGCATCCGCATCCCCGAGGTCCGACTGGAAACCATCGGCGGGCGGGACGTGCTGCTGGTGCGACGTTTCGACCGGCAACCGACGGCCAGCGGCGATGCCCGCATCGGCTATCTCAGCGCGCTGTCCCTGATGCAGAGGGATGAATCCGAGCGTTTCGGTTACCCCGACATCGCCGACCGCATGCGCCAGCAAGGCATGGCCGGTTCGGAGAACCAGGCCGAGCTGTTCCGCCGCATGGTGTTCAATCTGCTGGTGCGAAATACCGACGACCATGCCCGCAACCACGGTTTCCTGTTCGATGACCGGCGGCTGCATCTGTCCCCAGCCTTCGATCTCGTGCCCACCCCGGCGCCGGGGATCGGTACCGAGTTCAACCTGGCGCTGGAACTCGGCGCACAGGGACTCCATGCCTCGGTGGATAATGCTTTGAGCCGCGCTGCCCATTTCGGGCTGGAGCGCCCTGCCGCGATCCAGAAGATGCAGGAAGTCGCCCACGAAGTCGGTGGCTGGCGCGAACGGTTCGCGGCGGACGGCGTGGACGAAGCAACCCTGGAACGGCTCCGCCACAGTTTTACCGAGCGCTTCATCGAGCAAATCGCCCTGTTATAAAGGATGAAAGCCTCCTCTTGGGCTGAAAGCAAGCCAGCACGAAAATCGCACTACGCTACTTTACCAGCGGCCGGACGCTGGAAAAGCCGCCGTCCAGCGCCCACACTTGGCCGGTGATCCAGCCGGCCTGGTCGGACAATAACCAAGCCATCAGCCGCGCCAGATCGGCCGGATCGCCGATGCCGGGCAGGGGATACTGCTTCGCCGCTCCGGCCCGAGCCGCCCCGGTGCCGATGATCCGCGCCACCGCCGGCGTATCCATGATGCCGGGCGCTACAGCGTTGACTCGGATGCGGGACGGCGCATAGGTCGCCGCCGCCGAGCGCACCAGCCCCTCGACCCCGGCTTTGGCGGCGGCGATGGCTTCGTGATTGGCTACCCCGATTCGCGCCACCACCGACGACACCAGCACCGCCGCGCCCGGTTGCCGCGCTTCGCGCAGCGCGTCCATGAAGGCTCCCAGCGTGAAAAACGCGCTGTCGAGATTGGCCGTCAGACAGCTTCGGTACATCTCGGGCGCAGTCCGGTGCAATGGCGCCAGCAAGGTCGTCCCCGCGCAATGCGCCAGCGCAGTCGGTAACCCGAGTTCGCGCTGGCACTGCGCTACCGCCGTCCGCGCGCCGTCCGGGGTGGACACATCCGCCGCGATGCAAGCCGCCTCCGCCCCGAACGCCGCCCGTAGCCGCGCCAAATCGCGCCCCACCAGCGCCACGGTCCAGCCCTGCTCGCGCAACTCCCGCGCCACCGCCTGCCCCAGCCCACCGCTGGCGCCCGTCACTAATGCTATCGCGGTCATGGTTTCTTCCTCGTGCTGAAAATTAGGACTTGTACAAATCCTAACAGTTTTGTATAAATAATGCCTAATATTTTTAGACAAGCTCCACGCTTGCGGAGGATGCACCCATGTCGGGATCGCTGGATCGCTTCAAAACCGCGTTCAACCAGTTGAACAAGGATACGCTGCACCTGCTGGATGAAATCTACGCGCCGGACGTGGAATTCCGCGACCCGGTCCACGAACTCAAGGGCCTGCCGGCGCTGCGGGGCTATTACAGCCGGTTGTACGACGGCGTGGTTTCCTGTCATTTTGACTTCGAAGCCGAGGTGATCCAGGACCAGCAGGGGATGCTGGTGTGGATCATGCGGTTCCAGCACGCCCGGTTCCGGCGCGGCGAGACGCTCGAACTGCGCGGCGTCAGCCACCTCAAGTTCCGGGACGATGGCAAGGTCTTCCAACACCACGACTATTTCGACATGGGTGAATTTATTTACGAACGGGTTCCGTTGCTGGGCGGCGTCATCCGCGCCATCAAGAATCGCCTGTAGCTGAGGGAAGCGAGCATGAAAATCGCCATCATCGGGACCGGGATCAGCGGCCTGACCGCTGCCTGGCAATTGCACCGCGAACACGACCTGACGCTGTTCGAGGCCAACGACTACATCGGCGGCCATACCCACACGGTAGACGTAGCGGTCGGGGGACGGCCCTATGCGGTGGATACGGGCTTTATCGTCTTGAACGACTGGACCTATCCGAACTTCATTGACCTGCTGGAGCAACTCGGCGTCGCCTCCCAGCCCACCCTGATGAGCTTCAGCGTGCGCTGCGAGCGCACCGGGCTGGAATACAACGGCGAGAATCTCAACACCCTGTTCGCCCAGCGCCGCAACCTGTTTCGGCCCTCGTTCCACCGGATGATCCGCGACATCCTGCGCTTCAACCGCGAAGCGCAGGCGCTGCTGGACGACCACCGCGACCTCAGTCTGGAGGCCTGGCTGCGGGAAGGGAACTACAGCCGGGAATTCACCGAGCATTACATCCTGCCGATGGCGGCGGCGATCTGGTCGGCGGAGCCGGGGCTGATGGGCGCGATGCCGGCGCGGTTCTTCGTGCGGTTCTTCAAGAACCACGGTTTGCTCAGCGTCAGCGACCGGCCCCAGTGGCGGGTGATCCGGGGCGGCTCGCGCGCCTACGTTGAACCGCTGATCGCGCCATTCCGCGACCGCATCCGACTGAATTGCCCGGTGGAATGGGTGCGCCGCCACCCGACCCACGTCCAGATCAAGCTGTGGGGTGGTTCGGTGGAGCGGTTCGACGAGGTGATCATCGCTACCCACAGCGACCAGGCGCTACGGCTGCTGGCCGATCCGACGCCGCGCGAGCGGCAAATTTTGGGCGCGATTCCCTATCAGGAAAACGAGGTGGTGCTGCACACCGATACCCGGCTGCTGCCACGGCGGAAACTAGCGTGGGCGGCCTGGAATTATCATCTGCCGGCGCAACCCCGCGAGCGCGTCGCGGTGACTTACAACATGAATATTTTGCAAAGCCTGGACGCGCCGGAGACGTTCTGCGTCACGCTCAACCGCAGCGAGGCCATCGACCCGGCGCGCATCCTGTACCGGACGACCTACCACCATCCAGTATTTACCGAGGCTAGCGTCCAAGCGCAGGCCCGCCGCGACGAGATCAGCGGCGTCAACCGCACCTGGTACTGCGGCGCCTA
The DNA here is from genome assembly GCA_008933795.1 of Candidatus Contendibacter sp. Taxonomy (GTDB): domain Bacteria; phylum Pseudomonadota; class Gammaproteobacteria; order Competibacterales; family Competibacteraceae; genus Contendibacter. Next base: position 4,304 of record WBUJ01000039.1, read on the forward strand.
CTGGAGCTACGGCTTCCACGAGGACGGGGTGAACAGTGGGCTGGCCGTGGCGCAAGGCCTGCTCGAATCATCAAGGATGGCGGCATGAACAGTTGCCTCTACGTCGGCCATGTCCGGCACCGGCGGTTTTTCCCACGCCGGCATGAATTTCGCTATAACCTGTTCATGGCCTACCTCGATCTGGCGGAACTGGAGACCGTGTTCAGGGGCCGCTGGCTGTGGTCTACCCGCCGGCCGGGACTGGCCTGGTTCCGTCGCCAGGATCATTTCGGCGATCCTCAAATTCCTTTGGACGCCTACGTGCGCGATCTGGCGGAACGGCAAATCGGCCGCCGCCCGCAAGGCCCGATCCGCCTGCTGACCCATCTGCGCTATTTCGGCTACTGCATCAACCCGATCAGCGTCTACTACTGCTTCGCGCCCGACGGCGAACAAGTGGATGCGCTGGTCGCCGAGGTCACCAACACCCCATGGGGCGAGAAGATCGGCTATGTCCTCGACGTGGCCGGGCAGACCGGCGGCAACCAGCGGGCCGAGTTTCAAAAGGCCATGCACGTTTCGCCGTTCATGCCGATGGACTTGCGCTATGGCTGGCATTCCACCCCACCGGGACCCCATTTGGCCGTGCATCTCGACGTGCTCAAGGGCCAATCGCGGATGCTCGACGCTACCCTCAGTCTGCGTCGTCGGCCGCTCGACGGTCGCGCCATGGCCGGGGTGCTGGTCCGTTTCCCATTCATGACCCTCAAGGTCGTCGCCGCCATTTACTGGGAAGCGTTGCGATTACTGTGGAAACGCACGCCGATCTTCCCGCATCCCCCGACATCCGATAAACCCATGGAGAGTTGAAATCATGCACCCAGAATCGGTGATGTCATCCCCCCTGGAATTGTCCACCATCCCGACGCGACCACGCTCGACCGAACGCTGGCTGCGTGGCGCGGTGTTTCAGCGGCTGGCCAAGCTGGAACAGGGGTGCGTCACGGTGGTGGACGCCGACGGTGCCCGTGAGTTTGGTCGCGTCAGCGCCGACTGCCCGCTGCGCGCCACCGTCACCATCCACGATCCCAACGCCTACCGCTTGCTGGCCTTGCGCGGCAGCATCGGCGTCGGCGAGGGCTACATGGCGGGCGAATGGTCCTGCGACGACCTGCCGACGCTGGTGCGCATTTTCGTGCTGAACCAGGACGCGCTGCTGGGGCTGGAACACGGCCTGACCCGGCTGATGATGCCGCTGTTCCGGCTGTGGTACGCCCGCCGCGACAACAACCATCGCGGCAGCCGCGCCAACATCGCCGCGCATTACGATCTGGGCAACGAGTTCTATCGGCTGTTCCTGGATGACACGTTGATGTATTCGGCGGCCATCTTTCCGACCCCGGACACCGATCTGCGGGAAGCTTCGGTCGCGAAAATCGACCGCATCTGCCGCAAGCTGGAATTGCAACCAGACGATCACCTGCTGGAAATCGGCTCGGGCTGGGGCGGCTTCGCCCTGTACGCCGCGCAACGCTATGGCTGTCGCGTCACCACCACCACCATTTCCCGGGAACAGTACGAACTGGCCCGCGAGCGGGTGCGGGAAGCGGGGCTGGAGGACCGGGTGACGGTGCTGTGTCAGGACTACCGCGACTTGCGCGGCGCTTTCGACAAGCTGGTTTCCATCGAGATGATCGAGGCGGTGGGCGAGCGCCATCTGAAGACCTATTTCCACGCCTGTGCCCAGTTGCTCAAGCCGCACGGCATGATGCTGTTGCAGGCGATCACCGTCGCCGATCAGAAATACGAACAGTATCGGAACGAAGTGGATTTCATCCGCCACTACATTTTTCCCGGCGGTTTCCTGCCATCGCTGACCGCCATCGCCGAAACGCTGGGCCGGGCCACCGACCTGCACGTCTTTCATCTGGAAGACATCGGCGCGCATTACGCCACCACGCTGCGCCACTGGCGGGAACGGTTCCTGGCCAATCTGGATCGGGTACGGGCGCTGGGTTTTCCGGACAGCTTCATCCGCATGTGGGAATACTACCTGTGCTATTGCGAGGGCGGCTTCCGCGAACGGGCGATTGGAACCGTGCAACTGCTATTGACCAAACCGCGATGCCGGCGCGAACCGCTGACGCCGGCGCTGGCGTGAGAGCCCTGACCATGTTGCTCAACATCATGGGCTTTCAAATCGGCTGGTTCGCCTGCGTGCTGGGCGGAGCGCACGGTTGGCCGTGGCTGGGCGTACTGGCCGCCGCCGTCGCCATCGTCCTGCATCTGTACCGCGCGGCGCGGCCGCGAACGGAAGCAGTGTTGATCGGGCTGAGCGGCCTGCTGGGATTCGTCGCCGATTCGCTGCTGACCGGGGCGGGCCTGCTACGCTTCCCGTCCGGGCAGTTCCACGCTCATTTGGCTCCGTACTGGATGGTGGCCATGTGGATGCTGTTCGCCACGACGTTCAACGTCGCGCTGGGCTGGCTGAAACCGCGCCTGGGGCTGGCGGCGTTGCTGGGGATGGTCGCGGGACCGCTGGCCTACTACGGCGGGGCGAAGCTGGGCGGGGTATCGTTCGGTAACCCGGTGGTCAGCCTGCTGGCGGTGGCGGGAGTGTGGACGCTGGCCATGCCGGTGCTGCTGGTCATCGCCAATCGCTGGAACGGGATGGCAGAAACAGCTCCGACCAGTGCCGAACCTGGCACGTCCGCCAGAGCAAATAGGTCAGCGTGACGACGTTGCCGAGCAGGAACAGCGCGATGATCCAGACCGCCGCCCGCCACGGACTGGGCTCCACCAGAGCCAGCCAGACGGCGACGAACAGCAGTCCCACGCCGAGATCCAGCAGGGTGACCACCCCCCACGGATCGGCGGCGACATGGCGCAACCCGGCCAGCACGTGGCTGTGGCCACCGGCGATCAAAATGGCGGCCACGAGCAGGCCGAGCAGGATTCCGCAGACAATGACGGCGATACGCAGCATGGAGGTTCCCGAAGCGATGAATGGGGCTTTCCAACAAGACCACACCGGGGGCGGGAAGTGCGTTCGTTTCCCTTCCATCCCATGACCGGCTTCGACTTCTTTCTGGCCAGCTGGGCGGTCGTGGCGCTGTTGATGTTGGGCGCCTGGATCGTGCAATGGCGCACTCGCGATGCGGGCGTGGTGGATTTCACTTGGGCTGCCGGACTGGGAGTGCTGGGGCTGGGCTACGCGCTGGCGGCAGACGGCGATCCATGGCGACGGATTCTGGTGGCGATCCTGGCCGGCGGCTGGTCGTTCCGACTGGCCGCGTACATTCTGTTCAACCGGGTGATCGGCAAGCCGGAAGACGGCCGCTACCAGCGGTTGCGCGAGCATTGGCTTGAGCATACCCAACTCAAGTTCCTCGGCTTTTTCCAGGCGCAGGCGCTGCTGACCGCCGTGTTCGCCGTACCGTTCCTGATGGCCGCCCTGACCCAGGAACGACCGCCGCTGTTGGCGCTGGTCGCCGCGGTTTCGATTTGGCTGCTGGCGGTGGGCGGCGAGACGCTGGCCGACCGGCAACTGGCGGTCTGGCGGGCCGATCCGGCCCATCAAGGCCGCACCTGCCGGGCGGGGCTGTGGCGCTATTCCCGCCATCCCAATTATTTCTTCGAGTGGCTGCACTGGTGGAGCTATCCACTGCTGGCCTGGGGATCGCCGGAGTGGTGGCTGACCCTGCTCGGCCCGGCATTGATGCTGTACACCCTGCTCAAGGTCACCGGCATTCCCTATACCGAACAACAGGCGCTGGCCAGTCGCGGCGACGACTATCGCGCCTACCAGCGCACGACCAGCGCCTTCGTGCCCTGGTTTCCCAAACAGGAGGGCTGATGCTGAACCTGGCGATTGATCTCATGGAGCGGGGCTATGTCCCCGACTGGCTGATCCGGATCGGCATCCACCGCTTGCTGGCCGAACGGCTGCGCGCCGAGGATCCTGGCGACGACCAGGCGCGCGCAGCGGCGCTGGCGCAGTTGGAGGCGGAGCTGCGCGCCAGTCCCATCGCGCTCCATACCCGTTCGGCCAACGAACAGCATTACGAACTGCCGGCGGGATTCTTCCAGAAGGCGCTGGGGCCACGGCTGAAATACAGTTCCTGCTGGTGGCCGGAGGAGGTGAAGGATTTAGCGACCGCCGAGGCGGCAATGCTGGCCCTGACTTGCGAGCGGGCCGAACTGGGTTTCGATCAGGATATTCTGGAACTGGGCTGCGGCTGGGGTTCGCTGACCTTGTGGATGGCGGAGTTTTACCCGGACTCGCGGATCGTGGCGGTGTCGAACTCGAACTCGCAGCGGGAGTTCATCGAAGCGCGTTGCCAGGAACGCGGGTTCGCCAACGTCCAGGTCATCACCGCCGACATGAACGACTTTGCCACCGACCGCCGGTTCGACCGGGTCGTGTCGGTGGAGATGTTCGAGCACATGCGCAACTATCAGGAGTTGATGGGGCGGATTCACGGCTGGCTGAAACCGGGCGGCAAGCTGTTCGTCCACATCTTCACCCACCGGCGACTGGCCTATCCGTTCGAGACCGAGGGCGAGGACAACTGGATGGGGCGGTATTTTTTCACCGGCGGGCTGATGCCCTCGCGCGATCTGCTGCTGCGCTTTCAGGAGGATTTGAAGCTGGAGGAGCAGTGGCATTTGAACGGTCGCCACTACCAGCGCACCTTGGAAGCTTGGCTGGTCAATCAGGACCGGCATCGCGCCGAATTGCTGGCGCTGTTCCGGGAGACTTACGGTTCCGCACAAGCGGAGCGTTGGTTCCAGCGCTGGCGGGTGTTTTTCATGGCCTGCGCCGAACTGTTCGGCTATCGCAACGGCGAGGAATGGGGCGTGTCGCACTACCGGTTCGGCAAACGCGCCGAATCGGCGGCTTAGTATTTATCACTTTGAAAATCATGGATAAAAACGTGATCGAGCCCGACGGGCGCCGGAGCGCGCGCCGCCGCACCCGCTCCGGCAAGCCAACGGGCCGGTTAGGAATCGCCGGCGGCGCCATTCGGCGCGATGTCCTTGCGCACCGCCTCCACCAAGCCCTTCAAATCGCCGCCCTTCATGCCGATTTCGCCCAGCACCGCATCCAGGATCGGTTGTTGGGCGCGGTAGGTCAGCGCCGCCGCGACCGCCTGCTCGGCCAGGTTGCCGCCCCCGCCGCCCGATCCGTTGGAACCTCCCACCGCGCCGCGATTGAGCCCGTCCACCTGCACGATCTTGATGCCGTCGATTTTTTCGAGCGGCTTGACCGACGCTTCGATGATGGCCGGCAACACATCCAGCAGTTTCATTTTGACCTGCATGGCGATTTGTTCCGCCGCCAAGGTGTTCAGGGCGGCGTTGCGCATCTCGATGCCCTTGGCGTCCACCTGAAACTGCACCTGCTGCGCCTCGGCCTTGATCTTGATCGCCTGCGCGTGGTTTTCGGCGGCATCCTTTTCCGCCTCGGCGGCGACGCGGATACCGATGGCTCGCTGCTGGGCCTCTTGGTCGGCGGCAACCAGAGCGATCTGTTTTTCGCGCTCGGCGACGGCGACCTCGCGAGCGGTCTTCACCTGCTCCTCGGCGCGCGCCGCCAGGGCGCGGGCCTCGTTTGCCTGCTTTTCGGCCTCGGACTGGGCCTTGGATTTTTCGGCGACGGAAATCAGCCGCTCCTGATCCGCCAGCGTCGTCTGTTTTTCCTGCTCGATCTTGGCGACCTGTAAATCCCGAGTGGCTTCGATCTGACGTTGCTGGATGGCGCGATTCTTCTCGACTTCCGCCTCCTTGACCTGACGCTCGGCGTCGATTTTGGCCTGCTGGGCTTCGCGCTCCCGTTGCGCCGTGATGCTGGCCACCTCCGCCGTCTGTTGGACTTGACGAGTGGCGACTTCCTGCTGTTGTTGCAAGGTGGCGAAAGTTTGGCCTTTTTCGATGGTCAGTTTGAGCTGGGTCGCTTCGAAATTCTTCTTGGCGATGGCCACCGCCGTGTCCTGTTCGATCTCGTTGCGTTCCCTGGCGCGTTGCTGGGTTTGCTGGGTCAGCTTGGTCAGACCCTCGGCGTCGAAGGCGTTCTGGGCGTCGAAATACTTGATCGGGGTCTGATCGAGCCGCGTCAGGCTGACCGATTCGAGTTCCAGGCCGTTCTTGAGCAAATCCTCCGAAACGGCATTCTGCACCGCTTGAATGAAGTCGGCTCGCTTGTCGAGCAACTGGTGCATGCTCATCGACACGGCGGCGGCGCGCAGGGCATCGACGAATTTATCCTCCACCAGTTCCTTCAACGAATCGGGGTGCATGGTCCGCTGGCCCAAGGTCTGCGCCGCGTTGGCGACGCCCTCGATGCTGGGGATGACGCGCACGAAGAAGGCCGCGACCGCGTCCACCCGCAAGCGGTCCAGCGTGATCAGACTGTCGGCGCCGGCGCGGGAAACCTCCAGCTTGAGGGTGTTCATGTTGATGTTCACGCATTCGTGAAACACCGGCAGCACGATGGCGCCGCCGTCCATCACCACTTTCTGGCCACCCAAGCCGGTGCGGACGAAGGCCAGCTCTTTTGACGAGCGCCGGTACAGGCGCGCGAAAACCAAGCCAACGGTCAACAGGCCGAACAGGGCAATGGTGGCCAGGATGCCCGTTTCCACCAGGTGATTCATGTTGTTTTCCCCAGCGTTCAAAGGAGGTCGGGACGGGGATTGGCAATCGCCAGAAAGCGCGACCCCGCAATCTGTTTGACCAGCAGCACCGACTCGCCGGCGCCAAGTTGCAGGTTTTCGCCATCGGGTTCGACCCGGACGTAAAGCGTTTGCCCGTGTTCATTTTTTACTCGTGCTTCGGCGGGGTAATTCGCCCGCGCCGTACCGTTCACCACCACCGCGACCCGCCCCACGAGGCTTTCGAACCCGACGGCGGTGGTCTCGTCGCGCGGGATGAGGCGGGCGATGGCCTCGCCCGACATCCGCACCACCGGCAGGGCGCCCAGGAACGCCGCCACGGCCGAAACCGGCGCCGGCGGATAAAAGCCGAGCGTCCCGCGAACCAGGGCGTTGAGGACGTAGCCGATAATGGCGAAAGCCGTCAGCAGAATCACCAGCAGGACCAGGATCGGCGCCTTGCCCACATGGAGCCAGCCCAGCCAGGAATCGGAAACGCCCTCGACGCCGTGTGCCGCATCGGGAACGAGATGGTCGAGCCAGCCGGACAGGCTCATGCCGACGAGCAGCGCCAAGCCTTCGACGACGGCAATCGCCACCAGCAGCAGGGCCGCGACGGTAAACGGCCAGGACTCCGGCGCCAAAAACAGATCCATGGTCCCTCTCTCCGGGCTTATTGCGCGCCCCGCGCCGCCTTGAGGGCGGCCAGCCGTTCGGCGATGCGGTTACCGCGCTGCATGTCGGCCAACTCCTTGAGCTTGGCGGCCTGTTCGTTCAGGCCGGGGTCGATGCCGCTGGCGCCGGTCTGGCGCGCCATCACCCGGCCGAACGACGATTCGGCGTCATCGATCCGCGTCTGGCGATCCGATCCGCTTCCCGAAAATGGCGAGGTGGCTTGGCTGGCGAGACTCGCCTGATAGTCGGTCAGCGCTTGGTCGAGTTCGCGCTTCTTGGCGAGCAAGGCCACGATGTAGCTTTCCAGTTCCTTGCCGCGCTCCGCGCGTTCGTCGAGGGCTTTTTGCAGCACCGGCAGCAAATCCTCGATGTCGGCCTGCCGGCCGATGGCGGCCTTGGCCAGATCGTCGCGTTCCAGGGTCAAGGCGGTATCGATCTGCTCACTCAATTTTTCGTGTTCCGCATTGAGCTTGGCCATCCGTGACAGCACCAGATGCTTGGCCGCTTCCGCCTTGCCGAGATCGACCCGGACCTCGGCGATGATCTGCTCGATCTCGCGGATCGCTTGCGCCATGGTGGCTTCCGGGGCGAGATCTTCGGCCTTGTCGAGCAGGGCGTGGGCTCCGCCGACGATGATCCTGGAAACGCGGGTCGCGAACGTGTCAGCCATTGCTCAACTCCTTCCGTTTTCGGGTTGCGATGATGTCGGCGATTTCGATCATATCCGATCAGTCTCCTGCAATGACAACAACAAAAACCACTGGAAGTCATCATCCGGAACACGGATCGAGATGGCCTGCATTTGAGCCATGAGCGCCCCTGGTTTGCGTTCAATTGATTGCAAATTTACGATATTTGTCAAGTGCGGTAAGCTAACTATCGAACGGCGGGTTTTTGCGGATATTCCAAAGAGAGGATTCGACTGTCGGCGCGAACATGCAGGGACCATCAGGCTGATAGTTCGCGGGGTTCGCAGTCCCGGTTGAAACGATAGACTTGCGCCAAGCGTCGCAAACCCAGCGGTGAAATTCATGAACGAGAATTCCAAGCAACTCCAGCAGCGCATCGCCGTGCTCGAACAGGAAGTCGCCACGTTGAAAAAGCGCGGTTATCCCTATCGGGGCATCCGCAAGCGATCCGACCGTTATTTATGGGGTCTGCCGCTGTACGACATCGCCATGGGACCCGACCCGGAAAAAGGCGAAATACGCGGACACGCCAAGGGCATCGTCGCCATCGGCGATATCGCGACGGGAGTGCTGGCCTTGGGCGGCGTGGCCCGTGGCGTCATCGCAATGGGCGGACTGGCGGCGGGTCTTCTGCTCGGCATCGGCGGTCTGAGCACCGGTCTGCTGGCTTTCGGCGGCTTGGCGATCGGTGGAATCGCGCTCGGCGGCGGTGCGATTGGGGGTATCGCCATCGGCGGCGGCGCGTTCGGCTATTACGCCGTGGGTGGTGGGGCGTTGGGGGAACACGTCATCAGCGGCATGGCCCAAGACCCCGAAGCCGTTCGCTTTTTCAACGATTGGCTACCGGGATTCCGGTCTCTGTTCTGCCCGAACGGTTGTTGATCGAACCGCGCCAGCTTGCTTCGAGAGTTGTAAGGCGCTTGCGGGTCGCACGGCCATCGAATCGCCCGCAAGCGCTGTTTGGACCCGCTAGTCGTGGCCGTGGGCGATGGGCTTTTCGGTAAAGAGATAATCCTTCAACTCCTTATCGAAGATGGGATCCCGCCGGCGAATCCACTCCAACACCATGGCCGCGTGTTCCTTTTCCTCGTCCCGATTGTGGGCGAGAATGGCCCTTAATTCGGGATTCTTGCAGGCGTTCACCCGCTGGTTGTACCAGTCCACCGCTTCCAGTTCCTCCATCAGGGAGGTAATGGCCCGGTGCATGTCGCGGGTTTCATCCGACAATTCGCTAATCGGCTCGTGATAGCCTTCATTCGCCATTGGCATGTCTCCTCGATTGATTGCTGGTGTTACTCGGTTAGGCGCGGATGGCGTGGGCCTAGCGCCGCATATGATGGACTCCAAATCCACACGTTCCAACCGAAATCCGATCAAACCGCTTCCCGCGCGAACAGTTCGTCAAGCTGGGGGTTGTTGGTGACCAGCAACAACGCTTTGCGCACCGATTCCGTGTTGATGTTCAGCCGCGCAAAGGTTTCGCCGCCCGTCGGCGACGCCTGTTTGCGAATCAGTTGAATGCGGTCAAACAGGCAGCCGTGCCGCTCCGAAAAGCGCGCCAGGCCCACCGCCTTTTCGAAGTTGTCGGCCAGACTGGGGTCATGCGGTTCCAGAATGTCGAAATGGAAATCGTCGCCGTCCCAACGCACGATCAGCAGATCGGGAAACAGGGGCCGAATCTCGCCGCCGGTCTCATCGCCACCCGGTGGATCGTGTGCGGCGCGTGTTCCAGCAAGTCCATGAATCGCTTGGGCGTGGCCGACACGCCGATGACCAGCGGCATTTTGATCAAGCCCACTTCGGCAAAACCCAGCAGAAACCGCTGCATCAGCGTTTGGGCTTCCCTGGCGCCCTTGCCGCTCGCCATGCCCCGGTGCGCCTCGTCAATCACCACCAGAAAGCGGTCGGGAATGGCGCGGGCGGTGTTGGACAGCGTGGTCCAGATCGAATACTGGCGCTCATCGCCCACCTTGGTCAGCCGTTTGTCGTTGCCCAGTTTTTGGGTGTTGATGAAGTACACCCGCCCGCCCGCCAGCCGTTCGGCATCAAAGGCCGCATCGATCGGAATCAGTTGATTCACCCGGTGGATGCGATCCGACTGGCTCTCGATTTTCAGCCGGGTTTGCTCATTCAGTTCCGGCAGGTCCGAAACCCACAGGATCACCGCGTCGGGTTGCGGCGCCCAGTCCAGCGGCCATTCCAGTTGCTCGTCGGGGGCAGCCAGAATCGTCTCGAACAGCGCGGTCATCACGATGGTTTTGCCGCTGCCGGTGGGGGCGGAAAAAGTGATCGCCTGCGGGTTGTCGCTGGACGCGAACCGGCGCGCGGCGCTCAGCTTTTCGCGCAGGGCGTGCAGCGCGTCTTTCTGAAAGTCGAACAGCGTGATTTTCATGGCGGGCTTCCCTGCGTGGTGGCGTCGTGATCCAGACGCCGGTTGATGGTGAAATTCGTCAGATAGTCGCGGTAGAGCTGCACCGCCTGGATTCCCGGATTCGCGGGACCCAGCGCGCGCAGCGCTTCGCCCGCCATCGCCTTGAAGGATTCTTCGGCGTCGGTCACGAGGAACAGGTACGACAACCCGGTGCGGCCCTGGAGTTGCCTGAGCAGTTCGGCCAGCCGGCTTTCGTTCAGCAACACGGCAAAGTTGTTGCCCGCCGGGATGAACAGCGGCGGTTCTTCCGCGCCGGGCGGCCATTCCGGACGCGGTCCCATCGCCCCGGCCTTCAGCCAGAGCAGCGGCAGAATCTCGCGGAACGCGCGCTGGAGCGCCACCCGATCCTGGTCCAGAAAATCCAGCTTGAAGTAGGCCAGATTGGCGGCGAAGCCCGCCGCCAGCGGGCACTTTTCGTCCTCGCTCGCGGTCAGCGGCCCCAGCAGTTCCATCACGCGGGCCTTCAACGCGTCGAATGTCTTTTTGTTCGGCGTGACCAGGTAGAAATCACTGATGTGGTCCTGCTCTTCCAGCGCCGCCAGCCAGTCCTCGGCGGCGGTCGGATCGAACAGGAGGCTGGCCTTGTGGTCTTCCGACACAATGAATGGACAGGGGTCTTTCACCAGCGTTTGCGGCAGACCGTCGATCAGGGCGACGAGTTGCTTCTTCCTGGCCGCTGTGTCGAGGCTGGCCGGCTCCACGAAGCCCACCTGGATGAAGCGGCGCGGTTTTTCTTTTTCCACCGTTTTGCCGGTGAGGTAATCGCCGGGCAGCGGGGTTCCGTCGTCGCGCTGGCCGCGAATGGTGAATTTGGAGCGCGGCCAAGTCACCGACCGGCAGATGCCCAGCGCCTCCCATTCGGGGTCGCCCGGTTGCCGACCACGGGCGCGCAGGCTTTCGGCTTCTTCCGCCGACACCTCGTTGTTGGTGACCAGAATGCAGCGCCGCTGGCCGCCATCGCTGGCGTTGAGCAGGTTGACGGCATTGAGGGTAGTGCCGCTGCCGGCGAAGAAATCGACGATGAGGGCGCGGGGGCGCTCAAGCGTTATCGCGGATAGCGAGTCACGAACGGCGTACAGTGACTTTGGAAACGAAAATGCGCCTGTCTCACCTAATACCGCTTTCAGAACATCCGAGCCATACGCGCCTGCATCGTGGCTACTGCGATGCCAGACGGTCTTGATCTGTCGCTCACGGGCTTGTGCATATTCGACCTTGACCACATTTCGCCAATGGTCGAACTCGACTATTTCGATAGCGCCAGTTTCAATTTGCTTCTGAAGCTTTTTGCTCAGGTATGAAATGCCCCAGGTCCGGCGTTTCTGGTCATAGCTGCCGAGCGCAACATAGCCCTTTGCAATGAGATCGCGGAGCGTTGCCGGGCCGACACCCCAGTTCCCCAAAGAGCCGTCAGAGCGAATTGGCCAAGCTGCTGTGAAGCCGTCAATCTTTGCCTCAAGATCGGGTAGATCGGGAAGCGGCAAGTAGTCTCCTGCGCCAACGATGGCATGCCTCTTTGGGTCGATCAGTACGGGGAAAAACATCTTTTCCCGGTCGATGCGCCTTGCGTTGGTTCCTGATCGCAGCAAGCCTTTCCATCGAGGCTTACTTGGGTTTTTTCCCGGCTCGACAGGAGTCAACAGATCATCCTGAAATCCCTTTACGAATGCGCCCTTCATAAAACAAAACAGCGCATATTCCTCGACACGCGAAAACCGCCCTTGGGTGACACCCTTGGGGTTAACAACGATAGTCACCAACTGCCGGTACGCCTCTGGAAACTCCTGCTCCAACAGCATCCCCAAGTGATGCACCTCATGCTCATCAATGGTCACGATCAGCACGCCGGTATCGGGTTTCAGCAATCGCTTGGCCAGTTTCAAGCGCCTGCTCATGAAGGCCAGCCACTTGGAATGCCGCCAGCTATCATTGCCGTCCACGTAATCGTTGTTGTATTTCCAGTCGCGCGCCCCGGTATTGTAGGGCGGATCGATGTAGATGCAATCCACCTGACCGCCGTAGAGGTAGTCCAGCAGTTGCAGCGCGTGGTAGTTGTCGGCTTCGATCAACGTATGCCAGGGCGCATCCGCCGGGCCATGGGCAATGGCGTCCACGGGCGTCAGCGCCGGGAAAATCGGCTCGCCAAACTGGCGCACCACCAGCAAATCGCTCACCGCGAAATTGACCGCTGAACGGTTCGCCTCATCGCCCGGCTTGACGCAGGCCGCTATGCCTTCGCTGATGCGCCGCACCCGCCAGATTTCTTGCAGCGGCCCATTCTTCCTGCACACCCGATCGCCTCGGCGCGGCTTGACGCCATACAGCGGTAACAGTTCCGGCAAATGCTCTTCAAACACCAGCCCAAATTTTCTATCGCGCGCCGTCGCCGTCCATTCGCGGTGCAGGCGCTCGCGCAGGCGCGGGTCATCGATTTGCTGGATCAGATCGTGAATGGCGGACACGCCGATTTTCCTTATTATCGATCCCGAATAAACCTGAAAGCCTGGCAAAAATAAAGGCCAACCGTTTCCGGTTAGCCTTTCGATATTGGTGGAGGCGGGGGGACAGTAGCCCCATCATTTTCATGATGGACTGGACTATTCCTTCATCTGGTCTAAGCTAATAAACTAACATCAACCAGAGGATGGCGTTTATGGAAGAAGATATTTACACTGCTGGTTTATTTGACGGTGAAGGCACCGTAACTCTTTCAACCGCTAACGGTAAATTTCGTTATCCCGTTGTATCCGTTTCAAGCACTACCCTTTGTTTACTTGAGTTTCTCCAAAAATGCTATGGTGGCCATATCAGTAAGCACAAAGCTTACAAGAAAAACCACGCAGCTTCGTGGAGCTGGAAAGCACGCTACGATGAAGCATTAGCTTTTCTTGAAAGGGTATTACCCTATCTCAAGGAGCCTGAAAAGCGCCATCGTGCGTTGCTTCTAATTCAAGACTACAAAAAAGTCACTCGCCGAAACGGGCGATACTCTCCAGAACAACTGGCAGAGAAACTCGCCTTGGAACAACGATTCTTCCATCCTAGTGATTCATAGATGCCTTTTAAGCATCCTTAGAACCCTATGAGTCTCTAGCGGGCTTTCTCGTTTCCGATTCACCCGACGGCGTTGGCGTATCCCCAATCCAGGGACTTAGCGTTCACCGTTTGAGCCATCTTTTCCAACGGGCATCGCTGCCCGTGGCGACCATTCCAATCGAACCCCCGTCCGCAAATCCTCCGCCCTCGGCCCTACATGCGTAGCCTGGTCTTTAATTTAACCTTTCGCAACCCGACCGGCAGGGCGGCGAACGGCGGTTCCGGTAAGTTTTAGAGCCTCACCCCCGGACAGGATCGGCGCGAGCTGATGTTAGTCGACCCCTGAAGCGCCCCGGAGGGCTCCGAACCTCACCAGCAAGTTTCGGTCAGAGGCTAGCGGGCTTTAGGCCGCCAGAGCGTAGCTGTCGTCGTTGGCAACTATGATTTGCAGCCAGTTTAACGAGGCGAGCTGCATCCTCGGCATGCGCCTCGGGTTTTGCAATCCACGTCGAAACCGGATCGCCCCCATGGTTGAACCTATGATAGCGCGGCGGGCGGGAAGTTCCAAAGCCCTATCGTTCCCGCATCAGCCGCTGCTTGTCGCGCTCCCAGTCGCGGTCCTTCTCGGTCGCCCGTTTGTCGTGCTCCTTCTTGCCGCGCGCCAGGCCGATATCCAGCTTGGCGCGGTTGCGCTTCCAGTACATCACCAGCGGAATCAGGGTGTAGCCTTTGCGCTCGACCGAGCCGACGAGCCGGCCGATCTCCTCCTTGTGCAGCAGCAGCTTGCGGGTGCGGGTTGGGTCGGCCTGCACGTGGGTGGAGGCCGAGACCAGCGGCGAGATGTGGCAGCCGAATAGAAACGCCTCGCCGTCGCGCAGCAGCACGTAACTTTCCTTGAGATGGGCGCGGCTGGCGCGCAGGCTCTTGACCTCCCAGCCCTGCAGGGCCAGCCCCGCCTCGTAGTGTTCTTCGATGAAGTAGTCGTGATACGCCTTTTTATTGCCGGCGATCTGGGGGTTGCCTGGAGTGGTTTTTTTGCTCATGACCGTTCGGTGGAGTGGCCGGCGCCCGTGGTCCGGCGCGCGAGGCTTGAGGATGAACGCGGATTCAACCAAACTTGCCCGACGAAAGTCCAATAACGCAGTCAAACCGTCAAATCATCACGCCGCAACGGAGGCGAGCCGTGGCGACCGTCAAGAAAAGCGCCCTGGTCCTGTACTCGGCGGCCGACATGTACGCCCTGGTCGGCGATGTCGAGGCCTACCCGCAATTTCTACCCTGGTGTCGGTCCAGCAGCATTATCCACCACACCGAGGACGAAGTGCGGGCCACCATCGAGATGGCCAAGGGCCGGGTGCATAAATCCTTTACCACCATCAACCGGATGCAAAAACACAAGATGATCGATATCCGCCTGCAGGAAGGCCCCTTCCAGCGCCTGGAAGGTTATTGGCGCTTCGAACCGCTGCGGGCCAACGCCTGCAAGGTGTCGCTGGACATGGAGTTCGAATTCTCCAGTCACCTGCTGCGGATAGCCATCGAGCCGGTGTTCAAGCAAATCGCCAACTCGCTGGTCGATGCGTTCTGCAAGCGCGCGGTGGACGTTTATGGCAAGCGATAGCCCCGCCACCCTCCGGGTCGAGGTGGCCTACGCCCGGCCCGACGAACAGCTCATCATCCCGGTCGATGCGCCGGAGGGCGCGACCGTGGAACAGGTCATCGTCCTGTCGCGCATCCAGCAGCGCTTCCCGGAAATCGACCTAAAGACCGCCAAGGTCGGGGTGTTCGGCAAGCTGAGCAAGCTGTCGGCGGCGGTGCGCGCCGGCGACCGGGTGGAAATCTACCGGCCGCTGCTTGCCGATCCCAAGGCGGTCCGCAAGCAGCGCGCCGCCGAGGGCAAGCGGATGCGCAAGGGCGGCGGCGCGCTGGAGCCGGGCGAGAGCTAGTCCACCGTTCCGTCCACCCGGGCGAGGGTATCGCCGGTGAAGAACAGGGCGACATGGCGCTGTTCGACCAGTTTGCCGTCCTTGCGGTAGCTGTAGTAATAATCCCAGCGATTTTGGTGGAACGGATCGGCCACCAGCGGCGTGCCCATGATCCGCTGCACCTGCGGCCGGGTCATGCCGGGATGCAGTTGGCCGACCATGGCTTGGTCGAGGTAATTGCCTTGACGGACGGGAACGGAGTAAAGGCTGGGCAAGAGCGATTCGCAGCCGGCGGTCAGAACGAGCAGCAGGGCGCCGCCGGCGCGTAGGGAGTGGTGAAGCATGGAAGACCAAGTCCGGGTTGTCTGAACGTCGTATCATCATAACGTACAACGGCAATCCATGGGTAAGCGCAATCACGGGAGAGTTCGGCGTGGGCTCAAAAGAACTCAAGCAGGCGGGCCTGAAGGTCACACTGCCACGCATGAAGATCCTCGACATGCTGCAACATCAGGACGGCATGCACCTGACCGCCGAGGAGCTTTTTCGGGCGTTGGAAGAGTCTGGCGAGGAGGTCGGCCTAGCGACCGTGTACCGGGTGCTGACCCAGTTTGAGTCGGCCGGGCTGGTCAAGCGCCATCATTTCGAGGGTGGTCATTCGGTGTTCGAACTGAATCAGGGCGAACACCACGACCACATCCTGTGCCTGGAATGTGGCCGGATCGAGGAGTTTTGCGATGAAGACATCGAACAGCGGCAGCGCGTCATCGCCCAGCGTCTTGGCTTCGAACTGGCCGAGCATTGCCTGATTCTCTACGGCCACTGTAGCCGTCCCGATTGTCCCCACCATCCGCCCGAGGAGGGCGAGGAGGGCGATGGACGGGTGGTGCGGGGAGAGAATTAGGGACGGCGCCCACGCGCATCGGGCGCGCGCTCAGCGCGCCAAACTCCGATCCAGCGCACGATAGCTGATGGCCTCGGTGAGATGCGGCGTTTTGATGCCGTCGCTGCCGGCCAGATCGGCAATGGTCCGGGCCACCTTCAAAATCCGGTGATAGGCGCGCGGCGACAGTCCCAACCGTTCCAGCGCCTGTTCCAGCAACCGGTGATCGTTCTCGCTCAGGGTGCAATAACGCTCGATCTCGCGGACGCCCAGGGCGCTGTTGGCTTTGCCGGCGCGTTGCAGTTGCCGGTCGCGCGCCACGCACACCCGGGCGCGCACCGTGGCGCTGCTTTCCTCCGCGACATCGCCGCGCAGCACCCGGTGGGCCAGCCGGGGCACTTCGATGTGTAGATCGATGCGATCGATCAGCGGCCCCGACACCCGCGCCCGATAGCGGCGCACCTGTTCCTGGCCGCAGGCGCAGCGTCGTTCGGCGTCGCCCAGGTAGCCGCAGGGACAGGGGTTCATCGCCGCCACCAGTTGAAACCGGGCCGGAAAATCGGCCTGGCGGGCGGCGCGGGAGATGGTGATCCGCCCCGATTCCAGCGGCTCGCGCAGCACTTCCAGCACCCGCCGGTCGTATTCCGGCAACTCGTCCAGAAACAGCACGCCGTGATGGGCCAGCGAAATCTCGCCGGGCCGTGGCTGACCGCCGCCGCCGACCAGCGCCACTCCGGACGCGGTGTGATGCGGCGCGCGGAACGGCCGGACGCCCCATTGCTTCAAATCCAGTCCTTGCGCGCTGATGGAGGCGATGGCGGCGGTTTCCAGCGCCTCCGCCTCGGTCAGCGGCGGCATGATGCCTGGCAATCGGCTGGCGAGCATGGTCTTGCCGGTGCCGGGTGGACCGATCAGCAGCAGATTGTGACCGCCGGCGGCGGCGATTTCCAGCGCGCGCTTGGCGTGCTGCTGGCCGCGCACGTCGCTCAAATCCCGCTCCAACAGGCTCCCCAGCGACGCGCGGGGCTGGGGAATCGGCGATTGCAGGGCGTTCCCGGTGGCCAGTTGCCGGCAAACTTCCAGCAGATGAACCGCCCCCAGCACCTTCACGCCGCCGACCAGCAGCGCCTCGGCGGCGTTGTCGCCGGGCACCAGCAGGATACGCCCGGCGGCGCGGCAGGCGAGGGTGGCCGGCAGCACGCCGCGAATCCCGCGCACTTCGCCGCCCAGGGCCAACTCGCCGAGAAATTCGTACTGACTGAGCCGCTCGCGGTTGATCTGGCCCGAGGCGGCGAGAATGCCCAGCGCGATGGGCAGATCGAAGCGGCCGCCTTCCTTGGGCAGGTCAGCCGGGGCCAGGTTGATGGTGATGCGGCGGCTGGGAAACTCAAACTGGCTGTTCAAGATCGCGCCGCGCACCCGGTCCTTGCTCTCCTTCACCGCCGCTTCCGGCAAGCCGACGATGAATAGCCCCGGCAGGCCGCCGGACAGGTGGACTTCCACGCTGACCAGGGGGGCGTCGATGCCCACCTGGGCGCGGGTGTAAACGATGGCGAGCGACATGACAGCCTGGCAGGTGGAGGGCGGGATGCCTCACGAAAGCCGGCTGCAAGGTTGGCCGACCGGCACGAAGCGGTTTTGCACTATTTTAGTGCGTCATGGTGTCCCTAGGCTTCGCCGCCGTCCGGTTCGGCCGGTTTTTCCGCGCTCTTGCGGCGCTTGCCGCCGCCGGCCTTGGCTTCCAATTCTGCTACTTGCTTTTCCAGTTCCTCCAGCTTGGCACGGGTGCGGGCCAGCACCGCCTGCTGCACGTCGAACTCCTCGCGCGTCACCAATTCCAGTTTGGCCAGGGTTGCTTGCAGGGCGGCGTGAAAGTTCTTCTCCATTTCCGCCTGAAACTGTCGAAAGCCGGGCGGCACCGCTTCCGCGAAACGCTTGGCCAAGTCATCGAACGCCTTGGGGTCGATCATCGCGATTTCTCCGGGGTGGAAGGTTTCGTTAAGTTTAACGGGATTTTGCCGTTTTGCGCGCGCCCACGACTTTGCACCAAAAAAGCGCAAAACCTTGGGGCATGGATTCAGGCTGAAGCCAAACTTGGCAGCTTCAGGGTGGTAAATCAATATCAACATACTGTTTTTGAAAACATTATTTACGGTGGCACGCGATATGCTAACTGCAAACGAAACGAAGGGTCGGCGCTGGCGGATGGGTCTGTCGAGACGCCGAGACCGCACGTCGCGCCCCTCGGGGCATCAAGCCACAGGAGATTTGGACCCCATGAAACTGATTGCCGCAGTTATCAAACCGTTCAAGCTGGACGATGTTCGGGAAGCACTTTCGGAAGTGGGCGCCCAAGGCATCACCGTCACCGAAGTCAAGGGCTTCGGCCGCCAAAAGGGGCACACCGAGTTATATCGAGGCGCGGAGTACGTCGTGGATTTCCTGCCCAAGATCAAGATCGAGATCGGCGTGGGCGACGATCTGGCGGAGCGGGTCATCGAAGCGATCACTCGCTCCGCCAATACCGGCAAGGTCGGCGACGGCAAGATCTTCGTGTACGACCTGGAAGACGCCATTCGCATCCGCACCGGCGAGTCTGGGCCGGATGCGCTATGACCGGGACCTGTTCGATCTTTCAATCATTGCAATGCGAAACCTTGGAGAACTTCACTGATGAGTAGAACGATGCAAGCGGCAAAACAGGGTGGGCTGCTGGCAGCGCTGGCGCTGCTGGCGCCGGCGCTGGCGGCGGCGCAGGAAGCCGCCAAGCCCGAGTTGAACTCGGGCGACACCGCCTGGATGCTGACCTCGACCGCCCTGGTGTTGTTCATGACCATTCCCGGCCTGGCGCTGTTTTACGCGGGCATGGTGCGCGCCAAGAACGTGCTGTCGGTGATGATGCAGTGTTTCGCCATCACCGCGCTGGTGACGGTATTGTGGACGATTTACGGCTACAGTCTGGCGTTCGACGCCACGGGCATGGAAGCCGGTCAGATCAATCTGAATTCGTTCATCGGCACATTCGCGAAGGCATTTCTGAGCGGCATCACGGTGGAGAGCCTTTGGCAACCGGTCGCGACCGTGGCGAACGCCATTCCGGAAACGGTGTTCGTGGTGTTTCAGATGACCTTCGCCATCATCACCCCGGCGTTGATCGTGGGCGCCTTCGCCGAACGGATGAAATTCTCCGCGCTGCTGCTGTTCATGGGGTTTTGGTTTACGCTGGTTTACCTGCCGGTCGCGCACATGGTCTGGGGCGGCGCCGGCTCGCTGATCGGCAGCAACTGGGGCGTGCTGGACTTCGCCGGCGGCACCGTGGTGCATATCAACGCGGGCATCGCCGGGTTCGTGGCCTGTCTGGTCGTCGGCAAGCGCAAGCACTTTCCGATGATGGCGATGCCGCCGCACAACCTCAATTTCACCATCATGGGCGCGTCGATGCTGTGGGTCGGCTGGTTTGGTTTCAACGCCGGCAGCGCGGTGGCGGCCAACGGTTCCGCCGGCATGGCGATGGCGGTGACCCAGATCGCGACCGCCATGGCGGCGCTGAGCTGGATGTTCGCGGAATGGCTGACACACGGCAAACCGAGCGTGCTGGGCATCGCCTCCGGCGCGGTGGCCGGTCTGGTGGCGATCACGCCGGCCTCCGGCACCGCCGGGCCGATGGGCGCGCTGCTGATCGGCTTGGCGGCGGGCGTGATCTGCTTCCTGGCGTCCACCAAGCTCAAGCGGGCGCTGGGTTATGACGACTCCCTGGACGTGTTCGGCGTCCATGCGGTCGGCGGTATCGTCGGCGCGATCCTGACCGGGCTGTGCGCCGACAAGATGATGGGCGGCGTCGGCTTGGCTGAGGGCATGACCATCGGCAGCCAGCTTTGGGCGCAGTTCAAGGGCGCGGCGTTCACCCTCATCTATTCCGGGGTTCTCAGTTTCGTCATCCTGAAAATCGTGGACGTGCTGGTGGGCTTGCGGGTGACCGAGGAGCAGGAAACCGAGGGTCTGGACATTGCCCTGCACGACGAGCGTGGCTACAACCTGTAACGGTCGGTGGCGGACAGCGGAGCGCGCGGGAATCCGATGTCCGCCCAGCATCGCGCAAGGTCACGGATTTCGGTTATATTCCCGCCTGGTTTTGGGTTAGGCGAACGCGAGAGGGTATCCATGAAACTGGTCACTGCAATCATCAAACCGTTCAAGCTGGACGACGTGCGGGAGGCGCTGTCGGGGATCGGCGTACAAGGCATCACCGTGACCGAGGTCAAGGGGTTCGGTCGCCAGAAGGGGCATACCGAACTCTATCGCGGCGCCGAGTACGTGGTGGACTTTCTGCCGAAGGTCAAGCTGGAAATCGCCGTGGATGACAGCTTGGTGGACAAGGTGGTGGAAGCGATCCGCTCCACCGCCAACACCGGCAAGATCGGCGACGGCAAGATCTTCATCTACGACCTGGAGCGCGCGATCCGGATTCGCACCGGCGAAATCGGTCCCAGCGCGTTGTAACCTTGTTGCGGAGCGCATGGAAAAGGGCGGGGCCAGCCATGGCTCCGCCCTTTATCGTTTCCTGGGCGCCTGCCCGACCCTCACGGCTTGATGCCGTATCTTCGATAGATTTGCCGCAGTTCGTCCTTGGCGGCGCGAATTTCCCGGGCGCGATTGCTGGAACTGCCGATGGTCGAGGACGACAGCCGCCGGATTTCGCTGTTGAGATTGTCGATCCGGGCGCGATCTTCATAACCAATGTGCGGCGGTTCCCGGGGTTCGCCACGTCTTTTACGGGAGGGAGGACGGTCGAGTTCGTCGACCGGAACGCCTCGGCTGGTGGCCCGAAGCTCGCGCAGTTGCCGGGTGGCGCGCTGCATGCTCTGGGTATTGTCCGCCCCGCCGGCCGGCGTGGGTTGCGACTGGATGTCGAGCGTTTGCGTTGCCTGTCCTTCGGGAGGAGGCTTGCTGTCGTAGTGAACCTGGCCGTTAGCATCGGTCCATTTGTAGACTTGGGCCTGCGCCATCGCGCCGAACGCCAGGGCCAGGATCACGGTTAGGGAAAGGACAGGGCGCATGATCGGTGTCCCTCATGGTTGTCTCTTAAGGATACACTACCCTCTGGTCCAAGCGATTACAACGTTCCACCGTTGGGCGCGCTGGCCACGCCCGCGCCCAAGGTTTCCGCCAGCCGCCGGGCGCCCGGATAGTCGGGTTTGCCGGAACCGAGCAGCGGAATCTCGCGCACCGCCAGCACCCGACGGGGAATGTACAGTTCGCCCAGCCCCTCGCGGTGGGCCGCCGCGATCAGTTCCTGGCGGTCGGCATCCCGGTGGGTGGTCAGCAACACGATGTTTTCGCCCTTGACCGGGTCCGGCAGGTTGAGCGCGGCGTGCTGGTCCTCGGGCCAACAGTCGGCGGCCAGTTGCTCAACCATGGCCAGCGAGATCATTTCGCCGCCCAGCTTGGCGAAGCGCTTGGCCCGCCCGAGGATGGTGACGAAACCCTCCGCGTCCACGCGGACGATATCGCCGGTGTCGTGCCAGCCCGGCCCGCGCCCCGTGCGCGGCGGAACCAGGCGGTCCGGCTGGTCGGGCAACAGATAGCCGGCCATGACGTTCGCTCCTTGCACGCACAGCAGCCCACCCTCGGCGATGCCCTCGACCGGCTCCAGATAGTATTCGATGCCCGGCAGCAACTTGCCGACCGTGCCGCTGCGATGATGGCGGCGGGTGTTGGTGGCCAGCACCGGGCTGGCCTCGGTCAGCCCATAGCCCTCGCTGATGCGGATACCGAATTTTTCCACCCACAGCCGGCGGGTATCCTCGCGCAGCGGCTCGGCGCCCATGACGACCAGCCGCACGCTGGAGAAGTCGTAGGGGTCGGCGTGGCGACCGTAGCCCATCAAGAACGTATTGGTGCCGAACAGCACCGTGGCGCGACGCTCGTAGGTCAGCTCCGGGATGATGTGGTAGTGCAGCGGCGAGGGGTACAGGATCACCCGGGTACCCAGCAGCAGCGGCGTCAGGGTGGCGGTGGTCAGACCGAAGGCGTGAAACATCGGCAGGACGTTGAGAATCACGTCGCGGGGCATGATGTCCAGCGCGGCGCGGGCCTGGGCCACGTTAGCCAGCAGGTTGCGGTGCGTTAATACCACGCCCTTGGGTTCCCGGTCGGAACCCGAGGTGAACAGGATCGCCGCCGGATCGTCGGCGCGCACCGGTCCGGCCCCCCGGCGGAAGCTCCACTTCGGAACCAGCGCCCGCGCCAGTCCCCGCAGGCGCACCGGCAAGGTCGCCCGCGGCCGCAAATCCTCCAGGAACAGCACCCGAACCTGTTCGCTCAAGGCGGCGACCGGTGCGTCCAGATTGGCCGCTTGCACGAAAGCCCGCGAGGTGCAGACCGTTTGCACTTGGGCGGTGCGGCAGGCGCCAATGAGTTCGTGGACGCCGACGGTAAAGTTGAGCACCACCGGCGTCTGGCCGCGCAGGTGCAGCGCCACCAGCCCGATGACCGTCGCCGCCGCGTTCGGCAACAGCAAACCCACGTTTTTCTGGCCGGCGCAGTCCGCGTTCAACAGATCGGCGAGGATGAAGGCGCGAGCGAACAGCGCCCGCCAGCCGAGCCGTTGTTGCTGGGCGTCCTCAAGAATCACCCGCCCGCCGCCGTGCCGTTCCCAGGTTTCCAACAGCGCCATGACCAGCGGCTGGTCGATGTTCATCCCGGCATAGGCCAGTTCGGTCATCAACTCGTCCAGTTGCCGCCCGAGTTGCTGGCGACGGGCGCGGCCACTACCCGCAGTCGCGGACAGGCGGCGCGGCGGCAGCAGGGTCAGACGGATGCGCGGGAAGGGTCGCCGGCGAACGATACCTTGCAGCCGGGACAGCAGGCTGTATTGCGCGCCCTCGATGTAGACCGGCAACAGCGCGGCGTCGGCCTTGTCGGCGGCCAGCGCCGGCCCTTCGTAAACCTTCATCAGCGCCCCGGTGACGCTGATCCGTCCCTCCGGGAATACCGCCACCCGCTCGCCGGCCTTGAGATGCTGGATCAGCGTTTTCAGGTAGTGTGGATTGGTTGGGTCGATGCTGATGTGGCGGGTGACGGCGATGAACGGCTTGACCCACCAGTGCCGGGCGACGCGGGTGTTGATCACGAAGATCGGCACGTCTGGCAGGAACGCCGCCAGCAGCGCCCCATCCAGATAGGAGGCATGGTTGGCGACGATCAGCAATCGTCGTTCGTCGTGCGGGTAGTGCTCCCAGCCGCGCAGTTCCACCCGGAACAGCCGCTGGAACAGCCCGCGGGCCAGTCGTTGCAGCACGTGGCGCATGGTTCAGTGCAATCCGTGTTCGCGGGTGGCGGCGAAGCGCACCTCGGGCCAGCGTTCCTGGGTCAGTTGCAGGTTGACCCGGGTCGGCGCGATATAGACCAGCTCGCCGTGATGGTCCAGCGCCAAGTGGTCGTGCAGCTTGGTTTTGAAGTCTTCGAAGCGTTTGGGATCGAGGCAATGCACCCAGCGGGCGGTGGTGACGTTGACGTTCTCGAAACCGCACTCGACCCCGTATTCGCTGCGCAGCCGGAACGCCGCCACATCGAATTGCAACACCCCGACCGCGCCCAGAATCAGGTCGTTGCTGTTAAGCGGGCGAAACAGTTGCGTCGCGCCTTCCTCGCAAAGCTGTTCCAGACCTTTTTGCAGCGCCTTCATCTTCAGCGGATCGCGCAGGCGGGCGCGGCGGAACAGTTCCGGGGCGAAGTCGGGGATGCCGGTGAAATTCAGCTCCTCGCCTTGGGTGAAGGTATCGCCGATGCGGATGGTGCCGTGGTTGTGCAGGCCGATGATGTCGCCGGGATAGGCGGCTTCGGCGTGTTCGCGCTCGGCGGCCATGAAGGTCAGGGCGTCGGCAATCTTGATCTCGCGGCCCAGCCGGACGTGCCGCGCCTTCATACCGGGCTGATAGCTGCCGGAACAGACCCGCAGGAAGGCGATGCGGTCGCGGTGCTGCGGGTCCATGTTCGCCTGAATCTTGAACACGAAGCCGGTGAAGGCTTCCTCTTCCGGGCGGACTTCGCGGCTGGCGGCGGCGCAGGGGCGGGGTGGCGGAGCCTGCTCGATAAAGTCGTCCAGCATTTCCTGGACGCCAAAGTTGGTCAGCGCCGAGCCGAAAAACACCGGGGTCAAGCGGCCGGCGCGATATTCGTCGAAGTCGAAGGCATGGCTGGCGCCGCGCACCAGTTCGATTTCATCCCGCAGGGCTTGCGCCCACGCCGCGCCCAGCACCGCATCCACGTCCGGATGGTCGAGACCCTGGAGGATGCGGCCGGTGTTGATGCGGCCGTCGCGGGAGGGATCGTAGAGGTGGATGAAATCCTGATCGAGATGATAGACGCCCTTCAGTTCCCGGCCCATGCCGATGGGCCAGGTGACCGGAGCGCAGCGGATTTTCAGGATGTCCTCGACTTCGTCCAGCAGTTCGATTGGCTCGCGGCCATCCCGGTCCAGCTTGTTGATGAAGGTGAAGATCGGCGTGTCGCGCAGCCGGCAAACCTCCATCAACTTGATGGTGCGTTCCTCCACGCCTCGGGCGCAGTCGATCACCATCAGCGCCGAGTCGACGGCGGTCAGGGTGCGGTAGGTGTCCTCGGAAAAGTCCTCGTGGCCCGGGGTGTCGAGCAGGTTGATGATGCGGTCGCGGTAGGGGAACTGCATCACCGAGGAAGTGACCGAGATGCCGCGCTGCTGTTCCAGCGCCATCCAGTCGCTGGTGGCGTGGCGGGCGGCCTTGCGGCCCTTGACCGTGCCGGCCATCTGGATCGCGCCGCCGAACAGCAGCAACTTCTCGGTCAGCGTGGTCTTGCCAGCGTCGGGGTGGGAGATGATGGCGAAGGTCCGCCGGCGGTTGAGTTCGTCGAGGAGGGTGGTCATTACGGGTCGGGTGGGT
>WBUJ01000040.1 GCA_008933795.1 Candidatus Contendibacter sp.
TCCCCACAGGGTCAGAGCCGGACGTTCGCTCTCTGAATCGGGCTGGTTCAGCAGCTCCGCGCATTGCGCCCGCCATTCCCGCTCCATCATCAGCGGCAGGCGGTAAATCACCACATTGAGAAAGCTGCCGACGATCAGGCCCAGCAAGACGGCCAAAACGACGAACGACACGGGCGAACTGGCCAGCAGTTCCAGCGGAGTCATCGCGCGGCAGCCATCAGATCGCCGCGGCCAGCTTGAAGATCGGCAGATACATGGAGACCACCAAGGTGCCGACCACGCCGGCCAGGAAGGCCATCAGAATCGGCTCGATCATGGTGGTCAGCGTATCCACCTTTTGATCCACCTCCGCCTCGTAGAAATCCGCCACCCTGGCCAGCATGTCGCCGAGCGAACCGGCCTCCTCGCCGATCGCCACCATCTGCACCACCATGTCCGGGAACAGACTGCTTTGGCGCATGGCGAAGTTGAGTTGCTGGCCGATGGACACCGCGTCGCGCATTTCCAGCACGGCCTTTTCGTAGACGTAGTTGCCCGTGGCCCCGGCCACGCTGAGCATGGCGTCCACCAGCGGCACGCCACCGTTGAAGAGCGTGGACAAGGTGCGGGCGAAGCGGGCGTTGGCCGAGGTGGCGACCAGATCGCCGATCAGCGGCACTTGCAGAATCATGCGATCCAGCCATTGGTAGAAGGTGCGCGAGCGCTTGCGGGCTTCCAGAAAGCCGACGATGGCCGCCACCGGCCCAAAAATGATGAGGTACCAGTACTCCTGAAACACCTTCGAAATGTCGATCACCGTCCGGGTCAGGGCCGGTAGTTCGGCGCCGAAACCCTTGAACAAATCCTCGAAGGTCGGGATGACGAAGATCAGCAGGATGGCGGTGACCACGAAGGCGAAGATCAGCACGATGGCGGGGTAGGTGAGCGCCTTCTTGACCTTGGCCTTCAGCGCCTCGGTCTTTTCCAGATAGGTCGCGACCTTGTCGAGCAAAATCTCCAGGACACCCGCTTCCTCGCCAGCATGCACCAGGCTGCAGTAAAGATCGTTGAAGTACAGATGATGCTTGCCCAGGGCCTTCGAAAGCGAGGTGCCGCTTTCCACGTCGGCCTTGATGCTGAGAATCAGCTCCTTGACCTTGGGTTTGCGGTTGCTGTGACCGACCATGTCCAGCGCCTGCACCACGGCGATGCCGGAGCCGAGCATGGTGCAGAGTTGGCGGGAAAACAACATGATGTCCTTCGGCGTGACGGTGTCGCCGAAGGTGAACAGAGGCTTGGCTTTTTTGCGAACCTGCAACGGCACGATGCCCTGCCGCCGCAGTTCGGCCTTGATCATGTTCTGGTTGGCTCCCCGCAACTCGCCCTTGACCCGGACGCCCCGCTTGTCGGTGCCTTCCCACTTGAACGTGGGTTCGTCTTCCTTCTTCCTGGCCTTCGCCAGCGTTGGTTGTTTAGCCACGACCGCTATTCCGTTGTTACCCGGTTGATTTCTTCGAGACTGGTCAGCCCCATGCGGACCTTGTTCAGGCCCGACTGGCGCAGGTCGTTGACGCCATCCTTGCGCGCTTGGTCGGCAATCTGGATCGCGTTGCCGTTGGCCATGATGATCCGGCCGATCTCCTCGGAAACCGGCATCACCTCGTAAACGCCGACCCGGCCCTTGTAACCGCGGTTGCACTGATCGCAACCGACCGCCTTGTAGATCGTCAGATCGGCCAATTCATCCTGGCGAAAGCCCAGATTGATCAGTTCCGCCGGTGGGATCTTGATCTCCTCCTTGCAGTGCGCGCACAGCCGCCGCGCCAAGCGCTGGGCGATGATCAGGGTCACGCTGGAGGCGATGTTGTAGGGCGCCACGCCCATGTTCATCAGCCGGTTAAGGGTTTGCGGCGCGCTGTTGGTGTGCAGGGTGGACAGCACCATGTGGCCGGTCTGGGCCGCCTTGATGGCGATCTCGGCGGTTTCCAGGTCGCGGATTTCGCCAACCATGATGATATCCGGGTCCTGGCGCAGGAAGGCGCGCAGGGCGTTGGCGAAGGTCATCCCGACCTTGGGGTTGACGTTGACCTGGTTGATGCCGGTCAGGTTGATTTCCACCGGATCCTCGGCGGTGGAAATATTGACGGTGGCGGTGTTGAGGATGTTGAGCGCCGTGTACAGCGAGACCGTTTTGCCGCTGCCGGTAGGGCCGGTGACCAGCACCATGCCCTGCGGCTTGTGGATGGCCTTGACAAACAGTTCCTTCTGGTGGTCTTCGTAGCCTAGGGCTTCGATGCCCATCTGGGCGCTGGCGGGGTCGAGCAGGCGCATCACCACTTTTTCGCCCCACATCGTCGGCAGGGTGTTGACGCGAAAATCGATGGCTCGCTGTTTGGTTAGATAGAGCTTGAGGCGCCCATCCTGGGGTACTCGACGCTCGGCGATGTCGAGTTGGGCCATGATCTTGAGCCGGGCGGCCAAGCGCGGCGCCATGGTGACCGGCGGCTTATAGATCTCGTCTAGCATGCCGTCCTGACGGAGACGGACCCGGTAGGTTTTTTCGTAGGGCTCAAAGTGAATATCGGAGGCGCCGCGGTTGATGGCCTGAATGATGACCTGATTGACGAAGCGCACCACCGGCGCGTCCTCAGTGTCGGACTGGGTCAGGGTTTCGATCTTGGGGCCGGCGTCGGCTTCGCTGCTGAAGTCGAGATCGCCGACTTCGTTGTCGCCCATGCTGGTCGTTGGCGCTTCGAGCGCCTTGTCCAGTGCCTTGCTGATCTGGCTCTCGCTGACGACAACCTGGTCGGCATCCAACCGGGTCTGGAACTTGATGTCCTCCAACGCCCGCAGGTTGGAGGGGTCGACGACGCCCACGAACAGCCGGCGTCCCCGCTTGTGCAAGGGCAGGACGTGGTGCTGGCGCAGCAGTTTTTCGTCGACCAGACGCACGACCGCCGCGTCGATGTCCAGGGCGTCGATATCGAACAGCGGCAGGTTGAAGCTGCGCGCGGCGACGCGGGCGATGTCCTTGTCGCGGGCCAGCTTGTTTTCGACCAAGTAGGCAACGAGCGAAATGTTGTCCTTGCGCGCCTGTTCGGTCGCCCTGAGGGCGACAGCCTCGTCGAGCAGATGATTTTGCACGAGTTGGCGGGCAAGGCCGATCAATTGGCCGCCGGGCTGGGTGATGACGTTACTGGGATTGGTGGCCATGGCTTATCCATGAGGTGGGATTCTGGACGGCCCAGGTTTGTCGTCCGCCGAACCATCTAACTCTAGACCATGCGGTGAACCTTGGAAAGAGTCCAAGCGGACGGGCGCCGTGATCGCGAACCCGGTGGCGTGGACCGTTGGTCGGGTCAGGGGGCGAGGGATGGATCCGGATTCAGCGGGGCGCAAATTCGGCGCGGCAGCCGTTGTCCACCCAGACGCCGCGGCGGTCGTAGCCCCAAGTGTCGTTGTACTGGCAACCGGACCGGCTTAACTGGCGGTACAGGCGCACGCCATCGCGGGTATCGGCCCGGCACCGCTGATAGCCGCCATCGGATTCGCAGCGCACGATCCAGGCGGGCCGCCGCTCGTTCTTGTTCTTCTCCGCCAGCAATGCCCCGGCCACGCCCAGCGCGACGGCGCCCCCCACGATGGCGGCGGTGTCATCCCTATCCTTCTGCGGGCCATCGCCGCCGCTGCGCCCGGTGTAGAGCTGGAAATCGCCCCGGCAGCCCTGATCCACCCAGACGCCACGCCGGTCGTAGCCCCAGGTTTCTTGGTAACGACAGGCGCTTTTGCTTAATTGGCGGTATAGTCGCACGCCATCATCGGTGTCGGCCCGGCAATGGCGGTAACGCTGGTCGGTGGATTCGCAACGCACGATGGCGGGATGGCGGCCGCGGCCAGCGCCGCGCTCGTCGGAGCCGCGTTCATCGCCATAGGCGCCCTCGTCGCCTCCGCCGGAGTAAGGCTGAGCGTTGCCCGGTAATGGCGTCACCAGCGCCAGCAGGAGGGTCGCGGCGAGCAGGGCGGGCGACCGTCGCCGGGGGCGATGGCAGGGCATGCGGCGGTTGACCGCTTGGGAAGGCGTGATTTGCATGGGAAGACATCCGTTCGATGATGTGCGATTACATTCATTCATTATAGTACCGCATAGTACCGCCGCGCGGGGCGTGGCAGCGCCGTTCGCTGGTGGGCGTGGCGGCTGTCATGCCCGTCGTGGATGCCCGGAAACGATGTCAGGTCATGGGGGAAATGATGGAAACCAAAACGGTAACCGTGAACACAATAGGGTTCATGGAAAAAGATCGACGGATGATCCGCAACATCCTGTCGCTGGCCAGCAACCGGGAGCACGCTTACCAACTGGCGCTCGGTAGTCAGGAAGCGGCCGATATCATGATCGTCAACGCCGACGATCCCTCGGCGATGGTGACTTGGAATGAAGTTCGCCAGGTTTTCCCGGAAACCCGCGTGGTGCTGGCCTCGACCACGCCAGCGTTTGAATCGGACTACATCTGCATCAGGCGACCGCTGATCGCGAGCCAATTGCACGGAGTGCTGACGCTGGGAGGACAACAGAAAACGGCGGCGGCGGCGCCTAGGCCGCAAAAATACGAGATGCTCAGAAAAAGCTTTCTATTTCGCAATCTGGCCGCAGGCCACCTGGAAAAGATCGCTGAATTGGCGCGGGTGTTGACCTTGCCCGCCCAGCATGTCGTGTTCGAGAAAACCGATGCGGGCGAGGAGATGCTCGTGGTGCTGAGCGGCCGATTGAAAATCAGCGTCGCCAACCGGGAGGGGCGGGAAATTGTCCTCGGCACGCTCGGACCGGGCGAAATCTTCGGCGAAATCGCCATGCTCGATGGATGCGGGCGCTCGGCCACCGCGACCACGCTGACGCCGTGTGAATTGCTGGGAATTCATCGCAAGGATTTCATGCCGTTCCTGGAGCAGAACCCCAAGGCGGCCGCAGACTTGATCACGGTGCTGGCCCTGCGGTTGCGGCTCAACACCGAGCAACTGGCGGAACTGATAACCGAGGAGGACGTGCTGCGCTGAGGCGCCCTCGGGCGGCGACACGGGCGCGACGGTTCTTGCGGCGACGGCGGCAAACGGGTTACGTTACCGCCGGTTCTCATCATTTCTTCGACCGTTTCGAGCGACTGCTGCGGTGGCGCGGGCGGCGACCAACAGGGGGACGCTCATGGAACTCGCTTGCCTGGACCTGGAAGGGGTCCTGGTGCCGGAAATCTGGATCAGTGTCGCCGAGCGCACCGGCATCGAGGCGTTGCGGCTGACTACCCGCGACATTCCCGACTATGATCGACTGATGCGAGGGCGATTGACGCTGCTGGACCAGCATGGCTTGAAGCTGTCTGATATCCAGCGGGTGATCGCCGGCATGGGGCCGCTGGACGGGGCGCGCGAGTTTTTGGACTGGCTGCACGAGCGGTTCCAGGTAGTAATCCTGTCGGACACCTATTACGAATTCGCCATGCCGTTGATGCGGCAACTGGGCTGGCCGACGCTGTTCTGCCATCGGCTGGAGGTGGTGGATGACCGGGTGGTTGGCTACACCCTGCGCCAAGCCGATTCCAAACGCCAGGCGGTGCGGGCGTTTCACGCGCTCAACTTCCGGGTGATCGCCGCCGGCGATTCCTATAACGATACCGCGATGCTGGCCGAGGCCGAGGCTGGCATTCTGTTCCGCCCGCCCCAGAATGTAATCGACGAATTCCCGCAATTTCCGGTGGCGCGGACCTTCGGGGACATGCGCGAGGCCTTTCGCAAGGCCAGCATTCGCGCGCTTTGAACGAGCGCCGTCCCTTCCACCACAAGTACCCGCCATGCAGTCCGAATTCGTCAATGCCCTGTTCGCCTGGGTCGCCGCTCATCCGGGCTGGATGAGTTTTTTCATCTTCGCCTCCGCGGCGGCGGAATCCCTGACTATCGTCGGCGTCATTATCCCCGGCGCTCTGGTCATGTTCAGCCTGGGCGCGCTGATCGGTCTCGGTCATCTGGAATTCTGGTCGGCCTACTGGTGGTCGGCGCTGGGCGCGGTGGTGGGCGACGCCATCAGCTTCTGGATCGGGCGGGTGTTCCATCAGGGCGTGCGCCGGGTCTGGCCGTTCACCAAGCACCCCGAGATGATCACCCGGAGCGAGGAATTTTTCCGCAAACATGGCGGCAAGGGCGTGCTGTTCGGGCGCTTCTTCGGACCGGTGCGCGGCACGATTCCGACCGTGGCCGGGATGATGGACATGAGCTGGCGCGATTTCATGATCGCCAACGTGGTCTCGGCCATCCTGTGGTCGCCGGCTTATCTGGTTCCCGGCATGGTCTTTGGAGCCTCGCTGGACATCGCCTCGCGGGTGGCCGGGCGGTTGGTGGTGCTGATTTTGATCGTCGCGGTGGTGTTGTGGGCGACGACTTGGCTGGTCAAGCACTTGGTGCGGTTGTTCCAGGCTCATGCCGCCGACTGGGCGCCACGGTTCTACGCCTGGAGCCAGGGCCGACGTTTCATCGGACCCATCAGCGCCTCGCTGCTGGACCCCGCCAAGGGCGAGGCGCGCGGGCTGGTGGCGCTAGCGGCAATATTGTTGGGCGGCGTCGTCTTGCTCGGCCTGAGCCTGGGCGCCGCTGGCCAGCAGTTGCCGAGCGGCCTCGATCTGAGTCTCTATCACTTTTTTCAGGAACTGCGCACGCCCTGGGCCGACGCCCTGATGGTGTTCACCGCCGAACTGGGCGACTATCCGGTGACGCTGCCGGTGAGCTTGGTGGTGTTCGGCTGGCTGATTTGGCGGCGCAACCATTCGGCGGCTTGGCACTGGCTGGCGGCGTTGGGCTTCGGCATGGTCACCAACCTGTTATTCAAGGGGCTGCTGCCGGTATCAAGTCCCGCCGAGGTCTGGCGGGGCGTGGTGGGCTATTCGTTTCCGTCCAGTCACGCGACGTTTAGCACCCTGGTGTTTGGGTTCCTGGCGGTGCTGATCGCCCGCGAGATCTCGCTGGCCCGGCGCTGGATCGTCTATCTGGCGGCGGCGCTCATGATCGTGCCGATCGCCTTTGCCCGCCTGTATCTGGGCATCCATTGGCTGACCGACACCCTGGCGGGACTCTGTCTGGGTCTGATCTGGGTGGCGGCGCTCGGGCTGGCCTATAACCACCATACGACGGTGACGGTGGACTGGCGCCGGTTGTTGGCTGTCAGCGTCATCGCCTTGTTGGCGACCGATTTGTTGCATGTGGGCGTCAATTTCCGCGCCGATTTGCAGCGCCACCAACCGCAAACTACCGAACAGATCCTGAGTCGCGCGGCGTGGTGGGAACAAGACTGGCGGCGCTTGCCCCAGCAGCGCCGGGATTTTGGCGGCCAGCGCCGACAGGATTTCGTGCTGCAATGGGTGTCCACCCGCAAGGAACTGGAGCAACGGTTGCGGGAAGCCGGCTGGCAACCCGCCCCGGCGGCGGATGTGAAGAGCATGTTGTTGTGGCTCAGCCCGCAGGTGCAATTGCGGGAGTTGCCGGTGCTGCCGCAAACCCATGAGGGTAGCGAGGACGATCTGACCCTGGTGCGCTACAGCGATGACCCGGATAAGCGCTGGCTCCTGCGGTTTTGGGATGTGGGCGCGCGATTGGGGGAAGGAGGGTCGCCGATCTGGGTCGGCAGCGTCAGCCAGCAGAAGCTGGAGCCCCGGATGCGGTTGTTCACCTTCGCCGTAGACGATCCGCAAACCCGCGCCCCGGCGGATCTGCTGGCGCCGGCTTGGCGGGGGTTGCAAACTCGGGTGGTGAAAGGCGCGAACCCCAACGAACGTATTACCTTGATCGCCGATTGATGCGGCCCGCTCCAGCGGGTTCAAAATCAGGAGAAAGCACCCCATGTTGATGAGAGTCGAGTCGTCCTGTCTGCTGGTAGTGGATTTTCAGGAGCGGCTGATGCCGGCGATTCACCGAGCCGACCAGGTGGTGGCCCATGGCGCATGGTTGATCCAGATCGCTCAACGCCTGGGCGTGCCGGTGCTGGCATCGGAGCAGTATCCGCAAGGGTTGGGGCGCACGGTGGCGGCGATTCGCGCGTTGCTGCCGGCGGACGCCTTCATGACCAAGACCCACTTTTCCTGCGCCGCCGAGCGGGACTGCATGAGACGGATCGACGCTATCGGCCGCGAGCAGATCGTCGTGATCGGAGCGGAGGCGCATGTGTGCGTGCTGCAAACCGCGCTGGACCTGCGGGCGGCTGGCAAGGAAGTCTATCTGGTCGCCGACGCGGTCTCTTCGCGTTCGCCGCGCGACGTGGAACTGGCGCTGGAACGGATGCGCGCCGACGGGGTGCGCATCGTCAGCCGCGAGATGGTGGTGTTTGAATGGCTGCATCAATCTGGCGACGACCGCTTCCGCGCCATCAGCCGCGAGTTTTTACGCTGATGGCGCCCATATTCCCTGAAATGGTGAACGGGTAAGCCGTATGATCCGCACGCACTCCTGCCTCCCGCGCCGTTCCTGCGCCGCCGTCCGCGTCGGTTCCATCGCGGTGGGCGGCAGTGCGCCCATCGTGGTGCAGTCCATGACCAATACCGACACCGCTGACGCCGACGCCACCGCCCAACAGGTGGCGGAACTGGCGCGGGCGGGATCGGAACTGGTGCGCGTCACGGTCAATACCGAGGAAGCTGCCGCCGCCGTGCCGTCGATCCGCGAGCGACTGGCGGTGCAAGGCGTGAACGCGCCGCTGATCGGCGATTTTCATTTCAACGGCCACCGCCTGCTGAACAAATATCCGGCCTGCGCCGAGGCGCTGGATAAATACCGCATCAATCCGGGCAACGTCGGGCGTGGCCGGAAGAAAGACGAACAGTTCGCCACTATCATCGAAATCGCCTGCCGCCACGCCAAGCCGGTGCGGATCGGGGTGAACTGGGGCAGCCTGGATCAGGAACTGGCGGGGCGGTTGATGGACGAGAACGCTCGGTTGCCGGCGCCGAAACCGGCCGCCGAGGTGATGCGCGAGGCGATGATCCTCTCCGCGCTGGACAGCGCGCAGCGGGCCGAGGACATCGGCTTGGGCCACGACCGAATCATCCTGTCGGTGAAGATGAGCGGGGTGCAAGACCTGATCGCGGTCTATCGCCAACTGGCGGCGCGCTGCGATTACCCGTTGCACCTCGGCCTGACCGAGGCCGGGATGGGCAGCAAGGGCATCGTCGCCTCCACCGCCGCGCTGGCGGTGCTGTTGCAGGAGGGGATCGGCGACACCATTCGCATCTCGCTCACGCCGGAGCCGGGCGGCAGCCGGACCCGGGAAGTCGTGGTGGCCCAGGAAATCCTGCAAGCGATGGGCCTACGTTCCTTCACCCCGGCGGTGGTGGCTTGCCCTGGCTGTGGGCGCACCAGCAGCGATTATTTCCAGCGGTTGGCTCAGGATATCCAGAGGTATCTGCGGGACCAGATGCCGGT
Source organism: Candidatus Contendibacter sp. (assembly GCA_008933795.1). Taxonomy (GTDB): domain Bacteria; phylum Pseudomonadota; class Gammaproteobacteria; order Competibacterales; family Competibacteraceae; genus Contendibacter. The sequence continues at coordinate 9,430 of WBUJ01000040.1, forward strand.
CTGGCGCGACCGCTATCCCGGCGTCGAGGATTTGAAGGTCGCGGTGATGGGCTGCGTGGTCAACGGGCCCGGCGAAAGCAAGCAGGCCCACATCGGCATCAGCCTGCCGGGAACCGGCGAAATCCCGGTGGCGCCAGTCTACGTCGATGGTGAGAAGACCGTGACCCTGAAGGGCGACGACATCGCCGCCGAGTTTCGGCAACTGGTGGCTGATTACGTGGTCCGCCGCTATGGAACGCGGTGATTTTCCGTGAGCGATTCCCCCGCCGCCCCGCGGAGCGCCCAGCTCAAGCTGGAAGATAACCTCCGGCACATCGTCAATCTGCTGGAAAAACATCGCTTGGTCGAGAAGATGGTGGACCGCGACCAGGCCAGCCCCCGCCACGAACTGATCGAGTCGCTGGTGCATCGCCAGCATCTGGTCGAGTTGCAACTCAAGCTGCGCGGCCTGCACCCGGCGGACATCGCTTACATTCTGGAAGCGTTGCCGCTGGATGATCGGTTGCTGATCTGGCGGCAAATTCAGGATGACCGGGGCGGCGAAGTCTTGCTGGAAGTCTCGGACGCGGTCCGGGATTTTCTGATCGAAACCCTGGACCCGCCGGCGCTGGTCGAGGCGCTGACCCAACTCGACGCCGACGATCTGGCGGCGCTGGCCGAGGCGATTCCCGATGAAGTGCTGGCCGAGGTTTCCCGGAAGCTCAACGCCCGCGACCGCGACTGGCTGCAAACCACGATGGCCTATCCCGAAAACGTGGTGGGCCACCTGATGAGTCAAGACGTATTGACGGTGCGCGGTGACTACCGGGTCGAACAGGTGCTGCGGATACTGCGTGGCCGGGATGATCTGCCGCACAACACCGACAGTCTGTACGTGGTGGACATCCGCAATCTGTTCAAGGGCGTGCTGCCGCTGCGGGCGCTGTTGCTCAACGATCCGGAGGCGCGGGTGGCGGACCTGACGCTAGCCGATCAGGCGATGTTCGGCCCGAACGACGCCGCCAGCGACGCGGCGCGAGCCTTCGAGCGCTACGACTTGGTGTCGGCGCCGGTGGTGAACGAGCGGGGCAAGCTGATCGGTCGCCTGACCGTGGATGCGGTGGTGGACTTCATCCGCGAGGAATCGGAGGAGGATGCTCTAAACAGGGCGGGCCTGCGCGGCGACGAAGACCTGTTCGCGCCGATCTGGGACAGCGCCCGCAACCGTTGGCTGTGGCTGTCCGTCAATCTCTGCACCGCGTTCATCGCCTCGCGGGCCATCGGTTTGTTCGAGGATGCGATCACCCGGATCGTCGCCCTGGCGACGCTGATGCCGATCGTGGCCGGCATCGGCGGCAATTCCGGCAATCAGACCACCACCTTGGTGGTGCGCGGTCTGGCGCTGGGGGAAATTACGCCGGATAATACTTGGCATCTGATTTTCAAGGAGTTGGGCGTGGGTTTGCTCAACGGCGTCGTTTGGGGCGCGACCGTGGGCGTGTTCGCCTATGTCCTGTATTGGAGCGTTCCGCTGGGCTTGGTCATGGCGGCGGCCATGGTGCTGAACCTGCTGCTGGCGGCGGCGGTGGGCGTTGCCATCCCCCTGATTCAGCACCATCTGGGGCGCGATCCCGCCTTTGGATCGAGCGTGTTGCTGACCTTCATTACCGACGGCATGGGTTTTTTCATTTTCCTGGGGTTGGCGACGGTGTTTTTGCTGTAACCCCTTCCCTAAAGCCCAGGCAGGGTATCCCCGTCGAACCGAGAGGCGCGAAACCATGTACCAAGCGATAGCCAAGCGCGGCGCTGCATCCATCCTGGCCGCGACCCTGATATTGCCGGCCAGTCTGGCCGGCGCGCAAGCCGTTTCTTCAAACCCGCCCCCGACCGCCAACGCGACCGCCGCCGATCTGCTCGTGGCCAGACCCGGCGGATTGGCCGCGACGGTGCTGGGTGCTGCGGTATTCGTCGTCGGACTGCCCTTTACCCTGCTCAACGGCAGCACCGGAGAAGCGGCGCAAAAACTGGTCGTGGAGCCGGCCCAATACACCTTTACCCGCCCCTTGGGTCAGGACATGTAGGTATTCGGTCCCTCAATTCAAAACGCCAAGGCTACCGATGGCCAATCCCCTTCACCTGCTCGTCATCGACCTCGAGACCCGTCCCGACACGGCGATTCTGCCCGCGGGCCGCGATCCCGAGGTTTTTCCCAAACCGATCCAGCACGAGATCGTCACGCTCGGGTTCCTGCTGGCGCGAATCGACCGCGACGGGCAGAGCGAACGCTATGTGATTCGCAAGCTGGGCGCGGCCAGCATCGCCGAGCGCGGCGAGCGGGAAATTCTGGCCGGGTTCTGGCAACTGGTGGACCGGCAGAAACCCCGGCTGGTCACCTGGAACGGGCGCGGCTTCGATGCCGCCGTCCTCAAGCAACGCTCGTTGATCCACGGCCTCACGGCGTTCAACTGGCACCGCACCGACCCGCGCTTTGGTTACGACTACCGCTACGAGAGCAATTGGCACTGCGATTTGATGGACGTGCTGGGTGATTTCGGCGCCTCGCCCAAGCTGGGACTGGACGAGGCCGCCCAGGCGCTGGGTCTGCCGGGCAAGTGGAACGGCCACGGGGAAAAGGTCGCCGCCCAGGCCGCCGCCGGCGACTACGCCGCCATCGACCGGTACTGCGAAGGCGACGTGCTCAACACCTACGCGCTGTATCTGCGCTGGGCCTGCTTCAGTACCCGCGTCAGCGCGCGGGGCCACAACGCCAGCGTGCAAAACCTGCTCGATTATCTGGAAACGGGCCGGGAGCGACATCCACACTGGGGCGAATTCGCCGACCGCTGGCGGGCGAGCGCCCGGCCCTGTCCGCTGTTCGTCAGCGAACCGCTCGGCGAGCCCGGGCCGCAAACGCCCGAATCGCACTTGCGCAGCGAGGACGTGTTGCCTTAGAGGCTGCTTAACCGATTGATTGTGGGAGCGAGCTTGGATAAACCCGCTCCCACGCTCTAAGCCTCGTCTTCCGCGCCCAGATAGGCCTCGATCACCCGGGGATCGCGGCGCACCTGCTCCGGTGGCCCCTCGGCGATCTTGCCGCCGTACTCCAGCACCACCAGTTTTTCACAGGCCCGCATCACCAGCCGCATATCGTGCTCGATCAACAGCGTGGTGACGCCGCGCGCCCGAATCCGTTCGATCAGGCCGATCAGCGCTTCGGTTTCCTGTTCGTTCATTCCACCGGCTGGCTCGTCCAGGATCAGCAGACGTGGTTGGGTGGCCAGCGCCCGGGCGATTTCCAGCCGGCGCTGATCGCCGTAGGACAGGTTTTTCGCCAGCGCGAGCGCCTGCCCGTTCAAACCGACAAAGTCCAGTTCCCGCGCCGCTGCGGCGATGGCGGCCTCCTCCTCACGGCGCTGGGCCGGCCAGCGCAGCATGGCGGCGGCTATCCCGGAGCGCATCCGGTAATGACAGCCGGCCAGCACGTTCTCCAGGGCGGTCAGGTTCTGGAACAAGCGGATGTTTTGAAAGGTGCGAGCGATGCCCAGGGCGATGATGCGGTGGGTGCGCAGGCCATTCAGCACCGTGTCCGCGAACGTGATCCGCCCCCGGTCAGGTCGATAGTTGCCGGTGATCAGGTTGAACACCGTGGTCTTGCCGGCGCCGTTCGGGCCGATCAACCCCACGACCGTCCCCTCCTCGACAGCGAAGGACACCCCGTTGACGGCGGTCAGGCCACCGAAGCTTTTGGTCAGATCTTGCAGGCCGAGCAGGCTCATGGGTCGGGGTTAGGCCTCACTGGTGTACGGAAGGGAAGTACGTCGGGTTATCCACGAAGTTCTGCGCTATCGCATTGACCTGGACATTGTACGGCGCAAGCTCCACGCCAACCGCTTGAACATAGGCCAACTGAGCACCACGAGCCGCGCTATAGCTTGACGTTCGTTTCATGCCGCGCAAAGCCGACGCGCTGCCTATCACAAGAATCTTTCCCGATCGTCGGCTCATCATGCTGGGTAGCGCGGCGCTTAGCAGGCGCGGGAGCGGATCCACGAGCGCCGCGAAAACCTGTCTCCATTCCGACTCCGTGACCTCGACCGCCGGCGTAGCGGGAGCCTTGAGCGCGAGATTCGCGACCAAGACATCGATTGGTCCAGCGTCACGAACAATCCGAGCGGCAGCGCCAGGCTCAACGAGTTCGTCGGAGTTGGCGACGACGTCGGCACCTTGTTCGGCGAAAACTTCGCAGAGCACAGGACCCATGAACTCGGTTGCCTGAGTGACGAGGACGCGCTTGCCGACCAATGTGTTGTCCATGATTCGTCTCCGGGTGAATGCGATATGCGCGAGTGTAGCCGGCGCCGGCTGACATCTGCATTCACCGGCCTGCACAGCTTTTCGCGCAGGTCCGGTGGAATGCTGGGTTGGGCGGCGCTGCTACTGGCCCTCTTTCGTGCGGTGTTGTTTCCGATCCAGCACATGGCTGAGGTTTCGTAGGACAGTTTGCATTGACCGAGAGTGTAGCCGCGCAAGATTAAGCACCTTGCCAAGTAGTACAACCAGCCAGCCGTGCGCCTTGGCTTCGAGCCTGTAGATCACGCGCGTTTCTTGGCCCAGTGGCTCCAACCGCCACTCGCCGAAGCCATCGATGAACCCACCGAAATATCGCATCCGTATGCGTTTCGGCATATCCACCGCTTCAACCCGACATCGAAAAGGCCGCCCACCGAAGGGGCGCATTTCCACCTCCGTACCAAGCAGCTCCACGCTACTGGAGAGGACACGTATGTCGAGAGACTTCGGCCACCACCGAGGATACCCTCCAAAGTCAGCCAACACCGGCCACACTTCGGTTACGGGAAGGGGGATCGTGATCTCGTCGGTTGCATGTATCGGTGTGCTGGTCATCGTCGTTCTCGATGAGAGCCGAAGGCTTTTCCGCTCGAAGTCGGCTTGATCCACGTGGTTGCGCGGCGCGAAGGGAACCCAGCAGCGTAGCTGTCGGGCTGTCCGGTTGACTGCGGGGCGGGCCTATTCGATAGGTTTGAGGTCGATGCCTTCAATGTTTTGAACGATGTGTTTTTTGCCAACACACTTTACCGTGGCGACCAGCTTCTTATTGATTTCGACGTTCACGCCGGCATCAATTTTGTGTTCGTCAGTGAGCCGGTCGGCACCCCAAAACACGTTGTACGTGGTGCTGCCGTTCGGCACATCGACTGAGTAGGAAAGATATCTCCCGATACCCTGCCACTGAAAAGTAGAGGTTTCGCTTCGAGGGGCGCGTACAACGATTTCCGGCGCGTTCGGTTTGCCAAAGGAATAGTCGATGGTCTTCCCGGAATCGCAAACTTGGATGATCTTTCCTTTCGCGGCGAGGCATGAAAAGACCGTCTTGCTCCCTTTTTCGCACGCCGCAAGGGCGGAGGACACAGTGCAGGAAGCAACGACTGCAAAGGCGAGGAGATGCTTAATCACAGGAGCTCCGATTACGGTGAGGTATATGTAGGCCCAACGTTTCAGTCCCCTGGAACTGAGGGTTATGCCTTTGTTACTTCTTTGCTGGCATAGCGGACGAGTGATGGCTTGTAATTAGCCATTGCGTACCGTCCCAGCGATATGTGTAGGTATAGCGGGCACCGACGACTGCCCCAGTTTTTGCGAAGCTGAATGTGTAAAGCCCCGCATCAACAGCAGAGTTGCATCCTAGCTCAATGCTGCGCAAATCAATCTTTCCCAAAGGTCGGTCCTCTAGAAAGTGGTGGAAATAGTCTTCCTTCTCTGCGGGTGTGAAGCGCGGTTTGTTTGATATCGTAGGCAGGAGGATTGATCGCTCTGCGTAGTTAGCCACTACCTTGCGGGGATCGCCAGTTTGCAGTGATTGATTCCAACGATCAAACAATGCTGCAATCTCTTGCTCTGACGTTGCCTTGCAGCTTTCGGTGCGCGATGTCTGCGCATTCTTTGTCGTGTCTTGGGTCGTGGCGCATCCGGCGAGCGCAAGGGCAAAGACGACAACTCTAACTGGCTTCACGGAAAAACTCCTTCAGTTGAGGGTTGGAAGGTGAGGCATAACGTAAGGCTAACCCGGCGCATACTGCGCCTTGCCTGTACCTTTAATAAAACGCCTTAGCTCGACGGCGCAGTATGCGCTCAGGTTGAGCCTTTTGTTAGGCTCATACACTCTGGCAACCAATAAATGGATTGCGATTTTTCCTTTCTATCTACTCAACTACTTCAGAATCAAGGGAGTCAAGCCAAGCATCCAACTGCGCCAAGTTATTATTTAACATTATGGTGCAGGGATATTTAGACAAAGCCGACTTCGCAATCTCTCCTTCGCACAATGTGCCCATGCCTTTATCAACTGTTATTACATCGCAGTACGGAACGAACGCGGATACATAGTCGATGTCGTTTTGCATAGATAAGCCATACTCTCGATTGAATCGCTTTAAATCGCGGATGTGCTTACCCCCCTTCGTTTTCAGAAGCATCTGGGCTTCAAGAGAAATACGGAGTTCAAGCGCGGCACAGAATTCTTCCCGCTCGATCTGTTCTTCGAGTCGCGTCAATGCTAATTCTTCGTCGCCATCCCTCACCAGTAATTTAACAACCCCTTTGAAAGGATGGTCAATGATGTCTGGTGGCGGATAGGAGAAGCCATCCGATAGCATCTGGTCGTACAGCATTTTCTGATGTTTTTTCTGATGAAAGCGAAATGCGGCGATTGCCAGCGTTAACTCTTTCTTCCAGGCGTTACGGATGACTGAGACTGTTGCTTCAGGGTGCGAAACCATGGCAACCGATTCTTTTTGCCGAATGTAAATTCCACGTAGATGTGCGTTGATGGCATTCCGATCATTTGCATCCATCTTATGAAGGCGCAGCCTCCACTCATTAGTCGAAATAACCATAGCAGAAGACCGCGCTTCAGTGTCTCGATCAGGGATGCCGATGTCGGACAGAGGAAAGGCGTTGCTCTGCCCTGTATCCGTAAGACGGCGGCGCTGCTGAGCTACGAAGACATCGATCCAAGGATCTGCGATCCTACCATCTGCGAACTGATTCATTGCGTTCCAAATACGGACTCGTTTTTCTCCATGTTCATCAGGAATAGCTGCGGTTTCACGACTGTGAATGTCCGAAACAATCACGTTCACTCTATGTCGCGCTTTCAGCAAGACGAGCTTGAAGCACAAGGTCTGGCTCAGGTTCCGAAACTCAGGTGTTAGCTCATCGCCACCGCCAAACATTGCAGAGAGTATAGATTGATCCAGGTAGATAAGTCGCATGCCCTAAACGCTTCTCAGCTTAGTTATCATGTCTTTCTACAGTTACTTGAAGGGTCCATGGTCGCGCAGAGGAAAAGCCTAATGTATCACATCAGCGGCGGAGCGCGGCGGAGTTTGCTGCATATGATTGTTATACCGATTCTTTCGCAATTTCGCCTTTTAGCTTTGAGATAATTGTTGGAGAAATAGAGCTCATTTGCTTGTCATCAAAAAAATCGTTCTTGAGACTGTTGCAGATCCAGCAACTCTTTACAATGTTGCTGACCGAATAACCAGAATCGTTTTTTCTTCTATCAATTGTCATCCACCTAATCACTTGGTGTTTCGGATTTCTATAGAAACGCTTAAACTTGGCTATTTCAAAGTTATCTCCAGTGTAGTTCACTATGAAGTCTCTTATTTCTAGATACTCCTCAATTGTGATCCCACAGTAAAAACATCTGTCTGGAGTATTATGCCACCAAGCTTCCAAAGACTCTGTCGTTAGATCGAAATCTATTCCTCGCTTTTTTGCTCCTTGCTGGAGAATTGGAATAGCACCCTTTCCGTATCTGTAGTATCCCTTGTCGGCAGCACGAGAGAGCGCCTTTTTCAGAGCCGCTTTACCTTTATCGGATTTCAGGTGCGCAGCGGCTTTTTCTTTATTGCAGCTTTTGCAATATGAATGAAGTCCATCTTTGCTGTTGGCGTTCCTGTGGAACTCGGAAATCAACTTTTCCTCGCCGCATCTTGCACATACTTTTGTATTCATAGCGCCTAACAAGCGATTATGCAGTTTCCGGCTATCTACCATAATTCGCCAAAGTTGACGATAATCATCGGATCTTACAGGCTTTTGTTAACAGTATATCTTCACCGCAAGCCTGGCTATTCCGGAAATCCTGTCAGCTTGCCATCTCCCTGCAACTCATTTAGTGGCGGTGGAAGTTTTCAGGCCCCCGGCCACAAGCGGGCGCTTCAGGTTTTCTTCCACACCTGCCAAGCGCCGATAATGCCTTTGTAGGCATAGGAGCCGGGCAGCCATTGATAGCAGGATTTGGTTTCGATGCTCGCCTGTTTTGACCCTTTCCAGTTGGGGTCGATGTAGGTGACCTTGGACCTGTCCTTGATCGTGCCGACTTCGTCCCAGTCCAGATCGTTGTCGATTTGGACCCCAGTCACCACGACAACATGGAAAAAATTATCCCAGTTGCCGGCCACCCAGATCGGACTCGGATACGACAGAAATCGCTTTAAATCCTGAGTCGTCCACGGCTGGCCCACACCGTTGGCCCCCAGTCCCAACGCGGAGGCGGCCTTGCGGAAATCCTTGCCCTTGAGGCCGGTCGCGATGGCGTCGTTCCAGTCAATTTGCACCGCCTCCAGCTTTTCCTTGATCGGGGCGGGCGGAAATTCCCCTTTGTAATCGCCAAGTTGGCCGGTGCCGTAGCCTTTCCATTGCAGCATCATTTGATAACAGGTGAACCAGCAGGTCTGGCTGGTCTCCTGGGGAATCGCCGACATTTGTTTCATGTCGATCTTCACAACTTCAAGCGCGGCCATGGAAATTCCCCCGATAGCGTAACCCAATAAGAGACCCGCCCGCCATCAAAGGCGGACAGGTCCATTTGAATAAATCCCTCACCCTTGGCCCTCTCCAAGTAGGAGAAAAGCTTTTGGGGCACTCTATTTTTTCCGCGTCGGCGGCAGGTCGGTGCAGACGCCCTCGAACACTTCCGCCGCCATGCCGACCGATTCGCCCAAAGTGGGATGTGGGTGGATGGTCAGGCCGATATCGGCGGGATCGCAGCCCATCTCGATGGCCAGCGCCACTTCGCTGATCAGATCGCCGGCGTGCGTGCCGACGATGCCGCCGCCGACGATGCGGTGGGTCTCCTCGTCGAAGATCAGCTTGGTGAAGCCCTCGTCGCGGCCGTTGGCGATGGCGCGGCCGGACGCGGCCCAAGGGAACTTGCTCACCCCGATCTTGACGCCCTGCTGTTTTGCCTCCGCCTCGGTCAGGCCGACCCAGGCCACTTCCGGGTCGGTGTAGGCCACGCCAGGAATCACCTTGGCGTCGAAGAAGCTCTTTTGGCCGGCGGCGACTTCGGCGGCGACGTGACCCTCATGCACCGCCTTGTGCGCCAACATCGGCTGGCCGACGATGTCGCCGATGGCGAAGATATGCGACACGTTGGTGCGCATCTGCTGGTCCACTGGGATGAAACCCCGGTCGGTGACGCTGATGCCGGCCTTCTCCGCGCCGATCTTCCTGCCATTGGGCGAGCGGCCCGCCGACTGCAAGATCATGTCGTAAAGCTGCGGTTCGGCCGGGGCATTATCCCCCTCGAAGGTTACCAACAGCCCTTCCGGCTTGGGTTCGACCGCCACCGTCTTGGTCTTGAGCATGATCTGGTCGAAGCGGCGGGCGTTCATTTTTTCCCAGACCTTGACCAGATCGCGGTCGGGGCCCTGCATCACCGCATCGAGCATTTCCACGATTTCGATGCGCGCGCCCAGGGTCGAATAGACTGTGGCCATTTCCAGGCCGATGATGCCGCCGCCGATGACCAGCAGGCGTTTGGGGACGAAGCGCAGTTCCAGCGCCCCGGTGGAATCCACGATGCGCGGATCGTCGGGGATGAAGGGCAGGCGTACCGCCTGACTGCCGGCGGCGATGATGCACTTCTGGAACCGGACGATCTTCTTCTCGCCGGTCTTTTCTTGCCCGTCACCGGTGGTGAGTTCGACTTCCAGATGGTTGGGATCGAGGAAATGGCCGTAACCGCGCACGGTGTCCACCTTGCGGGCCTTGGCCATCCCGGCGAGGCCGCCGGTCAGCTTGCCCACCACCTTGCCCTTGTGGGCGCGCAGCTTATCCAAATCCACGGTGGGTTTGTCGAACGTCACCCCGATATCGGCGAAGTGCGCCACCTCGTCCACGACGGCGGCGACGTGCAGCAGTGCCTTGGACGGGATGCAGCCGACGTTGAGGCAAACGCCGCCGAGGGTGGCGTAGCGTTCCACCAGCACGGTCTTCATGCCCAGATCGGCGGAGCGGAACGCGGCGCTGTAACCGCCCGGACCCGCGCCCAGAACCAGCATTTCGCATTCCAAATCCACCGAGCCGGAATAGGAACCGGCGGCGGGTGCGACGGTCGGCGTCGGAGCCAGCGGCGGGGACGCCTTGCTCCCCTCGCCCTGCGGGGAAGGGGCCGGGGGCGAGGGTTGCTGCTCTGTCGCTTCCAGCAGCAACACCAAGTCACCTTCCGATACCTTGTCGCCGACCTTGATTCTTACCTCCTTGACCACGCCAGCGGCGGGGGCGGGCACCTCCATGGACGCCTTGTCGCTTTCCAGTACGACCAGCGAATCCTCCGGGGCGATGGCATCGCCCGGCTTGACCAGCACTTCGATGACGTCCACGCCCTTGAAGTCGCCGATGTCCGGTATTTTAACTTCCATCAGACTCATGATCAGCGGCCTCCGGTTAGAGCAGCACGCGGCGGAAGTCCGCCAGCAGTTGGGCCAGATAGACGTTGAAACGGGTCGCCAGCGCACCGTCGATCACCCGGTGGTCGGCGGTCAGCGACAGCGGCAGGACTAGGCGCGGGACGAACTGCTTGCCGTCCCATACCGGTTTCATCGCCGATTTGCTGGCGCCCAGAATGGCTACTTCCGGAGCGTTGATAATTGGCGAGAAATAGGTGCCGCCGATGCCGCCGACCGAGGAGATGGTGAAGCAGGCTCCTTGCATCTCGGCCGGGCCGAGTTTGCCGTCACGCGCCTTCTTGGCGAGTTCGCCGGTTTCTCTGGCGATGTCGAAGACGCCTTTTTTATCCGCATCCTTCACCACTGGGACCACCAAGCCGTTGGGCGTATCGGCGGCGAAAGCGATGTGGTAGTACTGCTTGTAAACCAGGTTTTCGCCGTCGAGCGAGGTGTTAAATTCCGGAAACTGCTGCAACGCCCGGACGCAAGCTTTGACCATGAAGGCCAGCATGGTCAGCTTGACCCCGCCGCTCTTTTCGCCCTCCTTGTTGATTTGAAGCCGGAAGGCTTCCAGATCGGTGATGTCGGCGTCCTCGTGGTACGTCACCGCCGGGATCATCACCCAGTTGCGCGCGAGGTTGGCGCCCGACAGCTTCTTGATCCGCGACAGGGGCTTGGCTTCCACCGGGCCGAACTTGGCGAAGTCCACCGTCGGCCAGGGCAGCAGATCAAGCACGCCGCCGCCGACCGCCGTTGGAGCCGCCGTAGGGGCGAGTGCGCCCGACATGATCTGTTTGACGAAACCCTGCACGTCTTCCTTGAGGATGCGGCCCTTGGGACCGGAACCCTTGGCCAGCCGGGTGAGATCGACGCCCAGCTCGCGGGCGAAGCGGCGCACCGATGGGCTGGCATGCACCTTGGCAAAGCTGGGCGCGGAAGCTTCGACCGCTGGTGGCGGTGGCGGCGCCTTGATCGGCGGCGGAGGTGGAGCGCCGACGGGTTTGGGCGCGCGCGGCGCCAGGGTGACGGCGCTGAGCGTGTCGGGCAGTTGCGGCTTGGCGGCGGCGTCGGCCCCGCTGGCGCGCAAGATCAGAATCAAATCGCCCTGCGAAACCGGGTCGCCCACCTTGACCTCGACGCTCTGGATCGTACCGGCGAAAGGCGAGGGCACTTCCATGCTGGCCTTGTCGCTTTCCAGCACGATCAGCGAGGTGTCGATATCGACATGGTCGCCGGGCGCGACCAGGACTTCGATGATCGGCACGCTCTTGAAGTCGCCGATGTCGGGCACCCGCACCTCGCGCGCCTCTCCGGCAACGCTGGCGGATGGAGTTTCGCCGACGGGCGAAGGCTCCGGCGCCGACACGCTTTCGGCCACGTCCAGATACAGGATCGGATCGCCCTGCGAAACCTTGTCGCCCGCCTTGATCTTGATTTCCCGGACCACGCCGGCCAGCGGCGAGGGCACTTCCATGGTGGCTTTGTCGCTTTCCAACATAATCAGCGGCGTATCGACGTCGATGGTGTCGCCCACCGCGACCGTGACTTCGATGACGTCCACGTTTTTGAAATCGCCGATATCCGGCACATGAATTTCCTTGATGATGCTCACGAGAAATTCCCCCTTGGCCGGTAGTTAAACGGTGACTGGATTGGGCTTGTCGGCAGCGATGCCGTACTTCTTGATGGCCTCTTGCACCTTGGCGACGGGCAAGGTCCCTTCCTCGGCCAGCAGATTGAGGGCCGCGACCGCGACATAGTGCCGATCCACCTCGAAATGTCGCCGCAGCTTGGCGCGAGTGTCGCTGCGACCGAAACCGTCGGTGCCCAGCACGAGATAATGCCGGTGAATGAAGGGTCGCAGTTGCTCGGCGTACATCCGCATATAGTCGGTGGCGGCCACCACCGGGCCGGGATGTCCTTCAAGACAGGCGGTGACGTAGGGCACGCGCGGTGGTTGATCGGGATGCAGCAGGTTCCAGCGCATCGCGTCCTGGCCGTCGCGCGCCAATGGGTTGATGCCCGGTAGCGACCAGATATCGGCGCCGACCTGCCAGTCGTCGCGCAGCAGGTCGGCGGCGGCGATCACTTCGTTCAGGATCGCGCCGCAACCGAGCAATTGCACCCGATGGCCATCGCCTTCACCCTGCTTGAACAGGTACATGCCCTTCAGAATGCCTTCCCGCGACCCTTCCGGCATGGCGGGATGGTGGTAGTTCTCGTTCAGGGTGGTGATGTAGTAGAAAACGTGTTCCTGCTCCTGAACCATACGGCGCAGGCCATCCTGCACGATCACCGCCAACTCGTAGGCAAAGGTCGGGTCGTAGGACACGCAGTTGGGGATGAACTGGGCGAAGATCTGGCTGTGACCGTCCTGGTGTTGCAGGCCCTCACCGGCCAGGGTGGTGCGGCCGGAGGTGCCGCCGATCAGGAAGCCGCGCGTTTGCAGGTCGCCGGCAGCCCAGGCCAAATCGCCGATGCGCTGGAAGCCGAACATCGAATAGTAGATGTAGAACGGTATCATGTTGATACCGTGGTTGGCGTAGGCGGTGCCGGCGGCGATCCAGGACGACGTGGCGCCGGCCTCGTTGATGCCTTCCTGCAAAATCTGGCCCTTCTTGTCTTCCTTGTAGAACATCAACTGGTCGGCGTCCTGCGGTTCGTACAACTGGCCGCGCGGCGAATAGATACCGATCTGCCGGAACATACCTTCCATGCCGAAGGTGCGCGCTTCGTCGGCGACGATGGGCACGACGTAGCGGCCGATGACCTTGTCGCGCGCCAGTTGGGTGAGGACGCGGACGAAGGCCATGGTGGTGGACATGTCGCGCTCGCCGGTGTCCTGCAACAGGGCGTCGAAGGCGGCGAGCGGCGGTACGGTCAGCGGTTCGGCGTTGCGGCGGCGTTGCGGCAGGTAGCCCCCCAGCGCGGCGCGGCGTTGTTGCAGGTATTTGATTTCCGGGCTGTCGTCGGCGGGACGGTAGAACGGCATCGTTTCGAGCTGATCGTCGGAAATGGGGATGTGGAAGCGGTCGCGGAAATCCTTGAGCGCCTGCTCGCCCATTTTCTTTTGCGAATGGGTGATGTTCTTGCCTTCGCCCGCCACGCCCATGCCATAGCCCTTGACGGTTTTGGCGAGGATGACGGTCGGTTGACCTTTATGTTTCACCGCTGCCGAGTAAGCGGCGTAGATCTTATGCGGGTCGTGGCCGCCCCGGTTCAAGCGCCAGATGTCCTCGTCGGACAGGTGGCTGACCATCTGCTTCAGTTCGGGGTACTTGCCGAAGAAGTGTTCGCGGGTGTAGGCGCCGCCCTTGGCCTTAAAATTCTGGTACTCGCCGTCCACGCATTCTTCCATGAGCTTGAGCAGCAAGCCCTTTTTGTCGGCGGCGAACAGGGGGTCCCAATAGGAGCCCCAAAGGACCTTGATGACGTTCCAGCCGGTGCCGCGAAAGTCGCCTTCCAGCTCCTGGATGATCTTGCCGTTGCCGCGCACCGGACCGTCGAGACGTTGCAAGTTGCAGTTGATGACGAAGATCAGATTGTCGAGATTCTCGCGGGCGGCCAGGGCGATGGCGCCCAACGATTCTGGCTCGTCCATCTCGCCGTCGCCGCAGAAGCACCACACCTTGCGGCCTTCGGTGTTGGCCAGGCCCCGGTTGTGCAAATACTTCATGAAGCGGGCCTGGTAAATCGCCTGAATCGGACCGAGGCCCATCGACACGGTGGGGAATTGCCAAAAGTCGGGCATCAGCCAGGGATGGGGATAGGAGGAGAGGCCGTTACCGTCCACCTCCTGCCGAAAATTGTTCAGTTGTTCCTCGGTCAACCGGCCTTCCAGATAGGCGCGAGCATAGATGCCCGGCGCGGAATGGCCCTGGATGAAGACCAGATCGCCGCCGTGGGTGTCGTCGGGGGCGTGCCAGAAGTGGTTAAAGCCGACATCGTACAAGGTGGCGCTGGAGGCGAAGCTGGCGATGTGGCCGCCCAGTTCCGAGCTGACCCGATTGGCCTTGATCACCATCGCCAGCGCGTTCCAGCGAATCAGCGAGCGGATCTTCCACTCCAGGCCGGGATCGCCGGGCGTGTATTCTTCCTGCTCGACGGGGATGGTATTCAGATAGGGGGTATTGGCGCTGTAGGGCATGTGGACGCCGGCGGCGCGGGCCTCGTCTTGCAGCTTGCCCAGCAGGTAGTGGGCGCGCTGCAAGCCTTCTGCTTCAAGGACGGCTTCCAGCGCTTCGAGCCATTCCCGGGTTTCTTGCGGATCCGGGTCGCTGTAATTCTCGATGTTCATGGTAGATCCTGAGTGAATATCTTGTGAATTTTGAAAGTCATTCAACTATAGACCAAGAATTTCGAACTATATCCATTGTAGTCCGAGGCGGCTGAACCAGCGGGCCTGAAACGGATGCGCCAGCAGCGCGACGGTCATCGAACGAAAGCAGGCTAAAATCCAAAAATTTGTTCAAACTGGTCGAAATTCTTCCAACTACGCGATAATTCAGCGCAAAATTTTGAATTATCTGGCTATTTTTCAAGGATTAGGGTGTTTATTCTAATTTTCGGGTTTAGGTTTTCAGCATGGCGCGGTTCGCCCATAACTTATTGAAACCTCAATGCAACCCACCAGGATTACACCCATGCCCAGCTATACCGCTCCCGTTCGCGACATCCAGTTCATTTTGCACGAACTGCTTAAAATCGAGCGCTATCAGGGGGTGTTGGCCGGTTTCGACGAGGCCACCCCGGAAACCGTCGCCGCCATTCTGGAAGGCGCGGCCCAGCTCAGCCAGGAGGTATTGCAGCCGTTGAACAAGGTCGGCGACCGGGAAGGCTGCCGGCTGGAAAATGGCAAGGTCACCACCCCGACCGGTTTCAAGGAGGCTTACACCGCCGTCATTGAAGGCGGCTGGACCGGCCTGATCGGCAGCCCCGAACACGGCGGCCAGGGTCTGCCCTACGTGCTGGGGTTGGCGGTCAGCGAGATGATGGCCTCGGCCAACATGGCGTTCACCATGTACCCCGGCCTGACCAGCGGCGCCATGGAAGCGATCGAGATCGGCGGCACCCAGGAGCAGAAGGCGTTGTATCTGCCCCGGATGGTCGCTGGCCAGTGGACCGGCACCATGAACCTGACCGAGCCGCACTGCGGCACCGATCTGGGCCTGCTGCGCACCAAGGCCGAGCCGCAATCCGATGGCGCCTATCGCATCACCGGCACCAAGATCTTCATCTCCGCCGGGGAGCACGACTTGGCCGAGAACATCATCCACTTGGTGCTGGCCAAGATTCCGGGCGGTCCGGACGGGGTCAAGGGCATCAGCCTGTTCATCGTGCCCAAGTTTCTGGTCAACCCCGATGGCAGCCTGGGCGACCGCAACGCGGTGAGTTGCGGCTCCCTCGAAGAAAAGATGGGCATCCACGGCAATTCCACCTGCGTGATGAACTACGATGGCGCGGTCGGCTACCTGATCGGCGAGGAACACAAGGGCCTGCGGACCATGTTCATCATGATGAATGCGGCCCGACTGGGCGTGGCGGTGCAAGGAATCAGCCAGGCCGAGGTGGCCTATCAGAACGCCGTCGCCTACTGCAAGGACCGGGTTCAGGGCCGCTCGCTGCGCGGCGCAAAGTTCCCTGACAAGCCGGCGGATCCGATCATCGTTCACCCCGACATCCGCCGGATGCTGATGACGGTTCGGGTATTCCAGGAAGGCGCGCGGGCGCTGGCCGCCTGGGCGGGCCTGATGGTGGACGTCACCCGCAAGCATCCCGAGGCGGAGACGCGGCGCAAGGCCGAGGATTTGCTGGGCCTGTTGACCCCGGTGATGAAGGCCTATTTCACCGACATGGGCTTCAACTCCGCCAACCTGTGCCTGCAATGCTTTGGCGGCCATGGCTACATCGCCGAGTGGGGCATGGAGCAGTTCGTGCGCGATGCGCGCATCGCCCAGATTTACGAAGGCGCCAACGGCATCCAGGCGCTGGACCTGATCGGACGCAAGCTGCCGGCCAACAAGGGGCGGGCGATTCAGTTGCTGTTCGCCGTGATCGGCGAGTTCTGCGAGAAATATGAGGACAACGCTGCGCTGTCGCCTTTCGTCAAGCCGCTGACCGAGGCGCTGGAGCGGCTGGTCGAGGCCACCCAGTGGCTGATGCAGCACGCCATTTCCAACCCGGACAACGGCGGCGCGGTATCCACGGATTATCTGTACATGATGGCGCTGGTGACGCTGGGTTATCAGTGGGCGCAGGTGGCCCGCACCTGCGAAAACCAGCTTTCCAACCCGGACGACGACAGCTTCGACCGCCAGTTCTACCGGAACAAGCTGGTGTGCGCCGAGTTCTTCATGGAGAAGGTGCTGCCGGAAACGATGGCGCATCTGGCCAAGATTCAGGCCGGCGCCGACTCGCTGATGACGCTGCCCGCCGACGCATTCTAAATCCGACCGTTTTTTAGCCGACTTTCCCCTGGCTCTTCCCCCGTCGCAGGCTCCCCGGCCGGCGGCGGGGGATTTTTTCAGCCTTACTCTTCTCAATGCTTGCATCCGACCCGAACGGCACGCCGGGTATGATCGAACGGCGATAGCACACGATCAAATTTCGGGGCAGGTCGGACAAAAGCGTAGCGTTGCCTGATCACTCCCCAAACCCCGCCGCATCGGTCAGTTCAGGATGGCCCGCCCAGTCGAGCGGATACACCCCATTTTCCACGAAGCGGTGAAAGCTCGAATAGGGCCAATCGGCCACCCGCGCCACAAGGCCATGTTTGACCGGATTGTAATGGATGTAATCGCAATGGCGTTCAAAATCTTGGTCATTACGAATTTGGTGTTCCCAATAACGGTGTTGCCAAATCGTTTGTTCGCGTTTGTGGCGAAGCACAGGCGAGCGTGGGGTTTTGAGCGAAGCGTCACAATAGCGGGTGAAGTGGGATTTGATCCGCATCCAGCGGGTTGAATAATCGGCATCGTCCGGCGGCAAGGTCCAGATAGCGTGCAAGTGATCGGGCAGAATCACCACCGCGTCGATACGGAACGGATGCCGTTGTTTGACGGTGGCGAACGCTTCCCGCAACAGAGCCACCGTATCCGGTTCGCAAAGAATGGCCCGCCGCCGATAGGTCACGACCGTGAAGAAGTACGTTGCGCCGGGGGTGGTTGAACGGCGGTAGCGCATCGGCCAATTTCCGGTAGGTCGGGCAAAAGCGGAGCGTTGCCCGACGGGTTCATGGGGTTGAAGGGCGCATGTCGGGCACGTCCGGTGCCCGACCTACCGGGCTACCGGGCTATCGATCAACTCGTAGTAGAAACCGTAGGTCGGGCAAAAGGGTAGCGTTGCCCGACGAGTTCAGCGGATTAGGGAGGATATCGGGCATGTCCAGTGCCCGACCTACCTGGCTATCGATCAACCCGTAGAGCGGGCACAGCCTGCCTTTTCGGTCGCGTCGGATGATGGATAAGGCGGGCAGTCCCCACCTCCTACCTGGCTAATCCACCGCTGTACCGTGTTTTCTCGATTCTCGAATGGCTTCCAGAATGTCCTGCGTGGAAACCTGTGTCTTTATCCCGGGGACAGAAAATGGAGAAGTAGATACTGGCTTAGGGATGATCAGATAGCTCGATCCATCTCGGCGTTGAATCAACACCTCTTCCTTATCTGCGGTATCGAGTAACTCTGATAACTGTTGGCGAGCTTGTGAATAGGTGTAGACCTTCATCATTTACTCCAAGACAACAATATTGAGTGCTTTGGCAACTTCTTTTGCGCGTCGATCAAGGGTTATGAAAGGACATTTGAAAGATTGAGCGCATTGAAGAAAATAGGCGTCATAAGCGTATAAATTAAATTGGAATGCAATTTCCAGTGATTGCGGAATGTTCGAATTAATAAGTTTGACTGGAATATTTTGAGTAGACTGAAATGCCGCTTTTGCCTCATCTGGAGATAAGCGATGCCGTTTAACCAAGGCGGTTAATGCGTTGCCAATTTCGTAGGGAAGTATTATAGGAGCGACAATATGGCTACCCACAGTCAACTCAATGATCTGCTGTTTTTCTGGTTCATCAAGCGCACTGGCCAGAAAAATGTTGGTGTCGGCGACAACGTTCATTTTGACAATTGTACAACTCATTAATGGAAAGTCAAGAAAAGTTCAGAGGGTTGAAGGGCGAATGTCGGGCATATCCTGTGCCCGACCTACCTGGCTTGATATTGTCTCAACTTATGTTACAGTTTCAGGATGATCAGAAGTTTCAGGCATAAAGGGCTTGCGGAGTTGTTCGAGCGGGGTCGTAGCCGTCGGGTCCGCCAGGATTTGCAAGCGCGATGTCTGGAGCGGCTCGACGCGCTGGATCAAGCGCGGACGTTGCAAGATGTTAACCGTCCAGGTTTTAACTTCCACAGCTTACAAGGTTTACCCAAGCGCTATTATAACCTCCACGTCAACGGACCTTGGTGTATCACCTTCGAGTGGGAGGACCCTGATGCGCTGCGGGTCGACTTGGATCAGTATCATTGAGGAATGAAAATGATTGAGTACTCCGTGAAGCGTCCTTTGCGGCGTCCACCGACGCATCCGGGCGCAATCCTGCGACAGGATGTGCTGCCGGCTTTAGGATTATCCGTAACCGAAGCGGCGCGCCGTCTGGGCGTTTCGCGTCAGCAGTTGCACCGGGTGTTGGCTGAAACTCATCCGCTCAGCACCGAGATGGCATTACGTATCGCACGGCTCGAAGGCAATACGCCCGACCTGTGGCTGCGCATGCAGCAAGCTTATGATCTGTGGCAGGTCGAGCAACGATTGAAGGACGAGTTGGCTAAAATCGAACCGGCGGCATCAGCGCATTCCAGCGTCTGACCGGACGGCGGTAGCGCATTGGCCAATTTCGGGGTAGGTCGGGCAAAAGCGCAGCGTTGCCCGACATTATTCCCCGTCGCCCGTCGCCTCAATCGTTTCGGGATGGCCCGCCCAGTCGAGCGGATACACCCCATTTTCCACGAAGCGGTGAAAGCTCGAATAGGGCCAGTCCGCCACCCGCGCCACAAGGCCATGTTTGACCGGATTGTAATGGATGTAATCGCAATGGCGTTCAAAATCTTGGTCATTACGAATTTGGTGTTCCCAATAACGGTGTTGCCAAATCGTTTGTTCGCGTT
>WBUJ01000041.1 GCA_008933795.1 Candidatus Contendibacter sp.
CCCGGCGTTCGGGAGTCACGCCATCCCCGGCGGCTCGGGCCGACATCGGCCGGGTGGTGGAGATCTGGGAAACCTGCCGCGCCATCGGCGCGAACGATGGCCCCTGGCTATTGGGCGGCTTCACCTGCGCCGACGCCATGTTCGCCCCAGTCGCCCTGCGCTTTCACACCTACGGCATCGCCTTGCCGGAAACCGCGCAAGCCTATGTCGCTACGGTGTGCGACGATGCCGCCGTGCGCGCCTGGATTCAGGCCGCGCGCCAGGAAACCGCGATGATTCCGAAGGAAGAACGCGGAGAACCGATCTAGGCCCGCCAGTCGGGGGCGATCAGGCCATCCACGATGCCGATGCGCCGGTCGGCGACGCTGGCGAAGGTGGGATCGTGGGTGACAGCGATGACGGTTTTGCCCAGATCGCGGGTCAGGTCATGCAGGATTTGCCGGACGTTGGCTGCGGCGCGACTGTCCAGATTGCCGGTTGGCTCATCGGCCAGCACCACCGGCGGATCGTTGGCCAAGGCCCGGGCGATGGCGACGCGCTGGCGCTGGCCGCCGGACAGTTGGTGCGGACGCTTGCGACCCTGATCGCCCAGGCCAAATTGGTGGAGCAAGTCCGCCGCCCGTTGTCGGGCCGCCGCCTCCGACCGCGCGCCGAGCCGGCGCATCGGCAGCAGCACGTTGTCGAGCACGGTGAATTCGGCCAGCAGGAAGTGAAACTGGAACACGAAGCCAAGTTTTTCCAGCCGGGTCGCCGCCAGTTCGTCCTCGCCGAAGCTTGAGGTGTCCCGGCCATCCAGCCACACCCGGCCCGAGGTGGGCGTATCGAGTAGGCCGAGCAGATACAGCAGCGAGGATTTGCCGGAGCCGGAAGGTCCCATGATGGCCACAAATTCGCCGCGCCCGATTTCCAGCGTGACGTCTTGCACCAGGGTGACCGGCACCTCGCCGGGCAGGACGCGCCCCAGATTCTCGGCTGCCAGGATCGGGGTCATCCCATTCCCCGCAGGATCGCGACCGGCTGAACCCGCGCCGCCTTGCGCGCCGGCAGCACCGCCGCGACCACCGCCGAAGTCATCGCGAACCCCAACGCCAGCAGGTATTGATCGTAACCCCAGTAAATCGGCAGATGGACGATGTCGGTGGCGCCGGGCGGCTTGATCTCGACCTGGACCAACAACGCCATCAGCCCCAGCCCCAGCCCGAGCCCGAGCAGACTGCCCACCAGTCCCAGCAACACCCCTTCCGCCAGAAAAATCCGCCGGATGTCGCGGGCGTGAAAGCCCATGGATTTGAGAATGGCGATGTCGTGGACTTTCTCCATCACGATGGTCGAGAGGGTGTTGTAGATGCCGAAGGCGGCCACCACCAGAATCGCCGACACCACGCTGTACATGATCAGGTTGCGCACCAGCAGCACGCTCATCAGGTCTTCCGAGGCTTCCAGCCACGACACCGCCTTGTAGCCGATTCGCGCCTCGATTAGGCTGGCGGTTTCGCGGGCGACGTAGGGATCGTCGAACTGGAGGATGAAGCGATTAACCCGGTCGGGCCGGTCCAACAGCCCCTGCACCCGTTTCAGCAGGGCGAAGGTCTGGGTCTCGTCGTAGTTGGCGTTGCCGGTGCGAAAGATACCGACCACCTTCAAGGCGCGCGGCTCGCCCGCCGGCGAAACGGTGTTCACCACGCCGCCCATGCTCAGGCCGAACTTTTTGGCCAGCCCCTCGCCGATGATCAGACCGTTGGGGTTGGCGGCGAGCGCGTCCAGCGAGCCCCGCGTCATCTTGTCCTCGATGGTCGAAACGCCCTTCATTTTTGCCGGCACGATGCCGCTGAGGGTGACGCCCTCGCTGCGCCCGGCGAACGTCAATACCACCGATCCCGCCAGCACCGGAGCCGCGCGCAGGCCGGGCAGGGATTCGATGAACGCCAGCTTTTGGGCGTGGCCGCGAATCCCGCGCACCTCGCGCAACGGTTTGACTCGCCGCAGTTCGACCGCGCCGGCGGGCCAGCGCAGGACCGCCGGCTGCGGCTGGGGGGTGCGGTATTCATCGTACACGGTGAGGTGCGGACTGTTGTCCACCAAGCGCTTGATGAAATCCCGCTCGGAGCCGCGCATCAGCGACGACACCGCCAGGAAGAACGCCACGCCGAGAGCGATGCCGACCAGCGAGACCAGGGTGGGCCGCTTGCGGCTGACCAGATGGGTGACGGCGATGGCGAATTGGATCGGCACGGTTGATCTATGGCCGAAAATTCAATCGGCTGGAAAAAGGGTTGCGCTGAACTGGCGCCGACGGCGCCGCTTGGCGGAAAATAGCCCAAGCCTTGAACCGGGCGCAACGACCGCCCGATTCGCCCATCGTCGCCTGAGAACTATCCGAATCGTTGACTCATGAAAGCCTTCAATATCGAGCGCGTGCTCAGCGTGCATCACTGGAACGATACGCTGTTCAGCTTTAGAACCACCCGCGATCCGGGACTTCGCTTCCAAAATGGCCATTTCGTCATGCTTGGCCTCGAGGTGGACGGCCGTCCGTTGATGCGGGCCTACAGCATCGCCAGCGCCAACTACGAGGAATATCTGGAATTCTTCAGCATCAAGGTGCGAAGTGGTCCGCTCACCTCGCGGTTGCAACACCTCAAGGAAGGCGATCCCATTCTGGTCAGCCGCAAGCCGGTGGGCACCTTGGTGATCGACGATCTGTTGCCCGGCCAGCGACTGTACCTGCTCGGTTCGGGGACGGGTCTGGCGCCGTTCTTGAGCATCATCAAGGACCCGAACACCTATGACCGCTTCGACCGGGTCGTGCTGGCGCATGGCGTTCGCCACGCGAGCGAATTGGCCTATGCCGATTTCATCGCCCGCGAACTGCCGACCCACGAATTTCTGGGCGACATGATCCGCGAGAAGCTGATTTACTACCCGACCGTGACGCGCGAACCCTTTCGCAATCAGGGGAGGCTGACCCACTTGATTGAGACGGGCAAGCTGTGCGCCGACCTCGGCCTGCCGCCGCTCGACCCCGCCCAGGATCGGGTGATGATCTGCGGCAGCCCGGCACTGCTGAAGGACGCCTGCGCTCTCCTGAACGCCCGCGGGTTCAACATCTCGCCGCACGTCGGCGAACCCGGCCATTACGTGATCGAACGGGCTTTCGTCGAAAAATAGTTCCTTGGCTCGCTACTGTGGAACAGTGGAACCGGTTCGCGATTCCCGGCGAATTTTTACCACCCCCCCGCATCCAAACGGCGCGTTCCGACGCACCAGGAAAGGAACGTCGCTGTTCGCGACGGACACCCTGTCCCCAGCCACCCAGGAGCAAGATCATGAACGAGTCAGCCAACGTCGAAATGGTTCAACGGCTGTACGCCGACTTCGGGCGCGGCGATATCCCCCCCATTCTGGCGGCCCTCGATCCAAAGGTCGAATGGATCAACGCCGGATCGAATATCATAACGTATGCGGGAACACGCCACGGCTCGGCGCAGGCGCGAGAGTTTTTCGCAACGCTTGACGCAAGCGTCGAGGTTCGAACCTTCGAACCGCGCGAGTACATCGCCCAGGGCGATCGCGTCGTCGCGCTCGGCCGCTGGACGGGCCGGGTCAAGGCCACCGGACGCGAATACGCGAGCGACTGGGCCATGGCATGGACGATCCGGAACGGTCGGGTGACCGCGTTTCGTTCCTACGAGGATACCGAGGCCATGGCGGCGGCCTTTACCGCATAACCCCCGACTATCGTTACCCTGATTCGAGAGGTGCCCATGACTTCCACCCTTCATATCGTCGCCCGCATCACCGCGCGGCCGGATACCGTTGCGCAAGTCCAAACCCTCCTGCAAGGCTTGCTCGAACCCACCCGCCGCGAACCCGGCTGCCTGCGCTATACCCTGCTGCGTAACCACGCCGATCCCACCGATTTCACCTTCGTGGAAGAATGGGCCGATCAGGCGGCGCTGGATGCTCATCTCGCCTCGCCGCATATACAGGCGGCCCTGGCCGAGGCTTCAAGCCTGCTGGCGGCGCCGCCCGATATCCGCCCCTATGCCCTGATCGGGTAAGGGGCCGCGGTGAGAAACGGGTGATGGCGGATTACGTACTGGATACCGTGTGGCGGGTGGCGGCGGAACCGGAAGCGGTTTGGCCAGCTCTGACCCTTGTGGAGGACTGGCCGGCGTGGTGGCGCGGGGTGCTGGCGGTCGAACGCCTCGAAAAAGGCGATTCCAGCGGGCTGGGCCGTCGCTACCGGACTACGTGGCGCGGCCGGCTGCCCTATACCCTGACGTTCGAGACGGAAACCACCCAAATCGAGCGTCCCGTCCTCATCGAAAGCCGCGCCTGCGGCCAGTTGCAAGGCATCGGAACCTGGCGGCTGCGGCCCGACGACGGCGGGACCCGGGTCGATTACCGCTGGGCGGTGCGGACCACGCAACCCTGGATGAACGCCTTGGCGCCGCTGGCCCGGCCCGTGTTCCGCTGGAATCACGACGCCATCATGCGCTGGGGGGCCGAGGGACTGGGTCGGTGGCTGGGCGCGCCGGCGCGATTTGGGAGCGGCTAGCATCGCGGCGGGGCGACGCCAGCAACGATTGCAAAAGCGTGGCTAGCCCATCTTGATAGAGTTGCCTCGCCTCCAAGGCGACGATGCCATCGCACGGGGTGAGGTCGTGTGGCGGGGCCTCGGGGGTGACCATGACCACCAGCGGGGCGAAGCGTGGGCTGCGCAGGTCGACCAGGGCGCGAAGCAGTTTCATCGACAGCGCCGCCCACGGCAGGACGATGACATCCGGATAGGTCATCAAGGCTTGCCGCAAGCCATCGTCGCAATCGGTGGCATGGCCGATCCACTCCAGCCCGGGTTGGGCCGCGAGCCGGGCCAAATCCACCGGCGGTTGACATACCTGCAGCGCGATGGCAAGCAGACGGAAATTACGATTGGAACTGGCTGGCTGGCCCATCGAAACGGCGCCCTCCGCGCGGATGACGATAGAACCCAGCCTATGCGGCCGGTGGGGGCGGCGGTATCAGGCAAACCCTGATTTTTTAGGGTGGCAAACCCTGATTTTTCCGAGCTGGAAAAAACCGGGCCAATTTTCTTGGAATGGAACAAGACATCGACCTTGAGCCGCTTCGAGGCCGCGACGTCGCGCTTTCCTGTCCGGGGGTTCGGTCAGCTTTCGGGTTGGACGAGTCCAACCCGAATGGCGAAACGGGTGAGACCGGCCACGTCGCGGATATTCAGCCGTTCCATAAGCTGGGAGCGGTGGGTTTCGACGGTCTTGATGCTAAGGGACAGGCGTTCGGCGATCTCGCGGGTCGCGCAACCTTCCGCGATCAGTTGCAGAATTTCGCGCTGGCGCCTCGTCAACGATTCGAGCCCGCTTGGAGCCGGGGTTTCCTCTGGCGGGTGGCGGACCAGCCGCAGGTACTCGTCGAGCAGATGGCGCGACACCGCCGGACTGAGCCAGCGTTCGCCCTTCAGCACCGCCCGCAGCGCGCTTTCCAGTTCGGTGACGGCGGCGTCCTTGACCACGTAACCGACCGCGCCGGCGCGCAACGCCGCCAGCACGTAGTTTTCGGCAAGATGCATGGACAGGATGATGACTTGGGTTTCGGGCGCCTCCTTTGCGATCAGGGCCGTGGCGTCCAGCCCGTTCAGCTCCGGCATGCTGATGTCGATCAGAGCTATTTGGGGCTTCCACCGCCGCGCCAAGCGCACCGCCTCGCGACCGTCGCCCGCCTCGGCGACGACGCGGAACCCCGCGAAACCCTCGACCAGCGTGCGTAATCCCGCGCGCACCAGGGTGTGATCATCGGCTAGCAACACGCTGACCTCGTTCATGAACTCGCCTCCGTCACCGGGATGGAAACCTCGATCCGGGTTCCGACTCCTGCTCGACTGGTCAGCGCGAACCGGCCGTCGAGCAATTCGGCGCGCTCGCGCATGCTGTTTAAACCCAGGCCGGCATCGGGTTTGCTGGACGCCGCTTCCGGGTCAAAACCGCCGCCGTCATCCTGGATTGCGAGCGCCAGGCACCGGTCGACGACTTCGGCGGTAACGGTGATATGTCGCGCCCCACCGTGCCGGATCGCGTTGTTGACCGCTTCCTGAGCGATGCGGAACACGGCGGTTTCGATCTCCGGGGACAAGGGCGAGAAGCGGTCCAAGACCACGATTTCGCAACCCGATCGCTCCGCCTGCCGGCGTGCGTACCAGTGCAGCGCCGCCGCTAATCCCAGATCGTCGAGCACCGAGGGGCGGAGGTCGCGCGCGATATCGCGCATGCGTTCGAGCAGATGGTTGGCGATGTCCAGGCAATCGGCGATGCAACGCTGTTCCGTTTCATTGCGCGCGCCGCGGTTCAGCAGACCCAGATTGAGCTTGAAGGCGGCCAGTTGTTGGCCGAAGTCGTCGTGCAACTCGCGGGCCAGCATGCGGCGCTCTTCTTCTTGCACCGAGAGCAGGCGACGGGATAGCGCCTGGAGACGTCGAGCCGACTCCTTCAACATGATTTCGGCCTGCTTGCGTTGGGTAATGTCGGTGATCACCGAGATAAAGCCTTGTAATTGACCGTGTTCGTCGCGGTGGTAAGCCCAATCGACCTGAATGTCGGCGACCGAGCCATCGTTTCGGCGATTTTTCGTAAAGTAGGTTTGGGGGGGCGGTTGTTCGCGCGCGAGGAAGCCCAGGTAGCCGCGCAATCGTTTGCGTTCCTTGTCGTCGGCCAGCAAATCCCAGACGCGCCACCCGACCAAACCGCCCGGCTGATGACCCTGAAAGCGCTCCAGCACTGGATTGGCGAAGCGCACCCGGCCGGCGATGTCGTTTTCCTGCACGCCATAGGGGAGCAGGTCCACCAGGGTGCGATATCTCGCCTCGCTCTCGCGCAGCGCGGTTTCTGCCAGCTTGCGCGCGGTGATGTCCTGCACCGTGCAGATCAAGCGGATGGGGTTGCCTTCGGCATCGTTGGAGGGTTCGCCCTGCTGGTGTACGTGCTTGATGCGCCCGTCGGGGAAACGCAGGCGATGGTCGATTTGGTAAGAGGTGTGGCGGGTCATCGATTCCGTGTGATTGCGGCGCACTTGGTCCATATCCTCGGGATGCACGAGGTCGAGAAAATCCTGGTAGCGAATGCCGAACTGTTGTGGGTCGATCTCGAGAATGCGGAACAATTCCTCGGAACACGACAGGGAATCGGAAATCTGATCCCATTCCCAAGTGCCGATGTGGGCCAACCGCTGGGCCTCGTTCAGTCGCGCCTCGCTCGCCCGTAGCGCGTTCTCCACCTGGATGCGTTCGGTGATGTCACGATCCACGCCACGGAAACCCAGCAGTTCCCCGTCCGGCCCCACGATCGGAACCGCGGTGCTTTCCAGATAGCGATAGCTCTCGTCCTTGCAGCGCCAACGGAAAACCAGATTGCTCCATCCCTGCCGCGTTTCGACCCAGCCAGGCCACTGGGAATCGATGATCCACCGGTCTTCCGGATGGATCAGCTCCTCGATCCCTATCTGCCGGATCTCTGCGGAAGAGTATCCCAGGATTTTTTCCACCGCCGGGTTCGAGTACGTATGATGGCCGGAAAGGTCGATGGTCCAGATCCAATCCTGGGACGTTTCCACGATGGCGTTGATCATTTGCTGATACTCGCGCAGGGCCTCGTCCGCCTGTTTGCGCGCGGTGATGTCGCGCACCGCCGCGATCACTCGCGGATAGCCGCCGATGCGGGATGCCCGGAGAGCGACTTCGGCCCAAAACTGCTCCCCGTTCCGGCGTTTGGATCGCCACTCGAAAACCTGTGGACCTTTTTGAACCGCTCGGCGCACCCACTCTTCCGCCGCGGTTTTGCAATAGGGATTCTCGCCTAGACCCAGGTCGTCGATGGAGAGCCGGAGCGTCGTCTTCCAATCGTATCCGAACAGGGCATACGCTTGGTCGTTGGCGTCCAGCACGCGGCCGGTTTCATCGTGGATCAACAGCGCATCGCTGGTGGCATTGAAGATCTCGCGGTAGTTTTGCTCGCTCTCCTGCAAAGCCGCCTTCGCGGCTAGGTGTTCCGAGATGTCGATGGCCACGCCGACCACATAAGGTCTGTCCGCGATTTCGGCGCGCACGCCCGCCCCGTAATACCGCCCTCTCTCCCGCCTATTCCGATCCATGATGGTAAATTCCGCGAAACTTTCGCCCCGGACGAATATATCCCTGATCCTGGCGGCCACCCGCGCTTGATCCCGAGGGCTGACGAGATCCAGGGCGTGCAGCTTTGACATTTCCTCGTCCGACCACCCCAGCAGCTTTTGGAAGCGCTGATTCCAGCGCAGGAAACGCCCGTCCTCGCCAAAGGAAAAGGCAAAACCCGGGAGGCTCTGGAAAAAACTTTCCAAGAGCTTTTTATCGGTGAGGGACTCCCTGGCCTGTTGCTCGCGCTCGGTGATGTCGCGCGCCAACGCCAGGCTGTAGCCTCGCCCGTCATGCTCGAAGTAACTGGCATGGATCTCCACGGGGAAGAGGCGCCCCGTTTTGGTTCGGTGACGGCTTTCGAAAAGCAGCGAGCGGCGGGTTTTGAGTTCGCGCCAATGGTCAAGCCAGCGTCCGGGGATATCCGCGGCGTCCACGTCGGCCATGCTCAAGCCCAGCAGCTCGTCGCGGCTGTATTCCAGCGTCCGGCAGGATTCCTCGTTGGCGTACTGAAAGCGACCCTGCTCGTCAAGCAGAAAAGCCGCCTCGCCCGCTTTATCGAGCGCAAGACTGATCGGCGCGTGGCGCTGCTCGCTCCGCTGGCGTTCGGTCAGGTATTCGCGCAGCCACCTGCGCATCGACGCCAATCCCAGCAGTCCCAGCCCCCAGGACGCGCCATAACCGGCCATGGTTGCCGTCACCGAGGCCGATGCGTTGCCGGTTAGCCACACCGCCACTTGGTCGCCATGGTAGTGCCATGCCACCAGCGCCAGCACGAGTAGCGTCCACAGGAATGCGATCCGCCAGGAGCAGGCGTTCAACCACGCCGGGATCTCGACCAGAGCCGGGTCCGACATCGCGGATCTTCCCGCCCGACGACGGCTCGCGTCCGCCAGAAGAGTGCGAATCTTGGGGTACATGACAGAACTCGCTGGTAGTCCTGCATAGTGTACTCATTTCTCATACGGACGACGCGGAGAGGATGTCCTGGAGGCTCGATCGGCGCCAGGCGCGCCATCGGTCGTCGCGCTTGGCGTGGATAGGCCTTCGAGGATTACCGAAGATAAATCGAATTCCAAATTTTCCCTATCCATGATTGCTGCTTGGACCAGGTGCTCTTTAAGCCTCTCTCCAAAAAGAAAGGAGAGTATTTCTTATCCTCCATCATAATGTGATTCTTAACCCACCGTCTTAGGAAACTCATCAGCTCGATAGTAACGGCCGCCCCATTCTTGAATTTATTATGAACACTTATGACTTCCTCCTTGAGCCTTTCATGTTGTTTTTGGTGAGCATCGGCATGAGGATAATCGAACAAACGGAACAAACTTTCCTCGACCGAGAAGTGTATGATGGTGTATTGTTTGAGTTCATTTAGAATATCATCGATGATGGATTGGTTTGCTTTTTTTAGTATCGCTTCATCATACAGGCGATTGATTAAATTGATGAGAATCTTGTGCTGCTCATCAATTTCCTGAAGGCCCACGCTGAGGTCGTCGGACCATGGAATATACTCTGACATGTTCAATTTTCTCCAATTCCAAGCGAGTAACCAAATCGAGCACCAGTAGGGTGCGCGTCGTCCCAGCCCAAGCGGTCAGAAATCAAGGTCCACCGGAAACAACCGTTAGAGTATGCTATCAAATAACGCGTCGGCATCGGGGAAACCCTGATTTTTGGGGGCGGCGAAACCTGATTTTAATGCTGCCGATTACAAATAAACCCCCTCCCATGCAAGGGGGAGGGTTGACCGCAAACTCCACATGAAATCCTGCTGCCACTTGCGGCTATCACCATGAGGAATCGACCATGAACCAAAGTATTCTGATCGCCGCCGTACTTGGAGCCATGACGGGCGTCGTCGCCATGGCGGAACCCCTGGTTCTCGGCCAGGACGATACGGTTGAGAAGGTGTTGACGGCCCAGAAAGGCAGGAAGGTTACGATTCGCCTGGGGTCGGGCGAAGACCTCAGCGGCACGGTCCAGGAAGTGAATGGTTCCTTGGTACGGTTGAGCGAACTGAGCGGCAAGGAGTTTTACGACGCGGTCATCGCCACGAAAAGCATCGCGGCGGTGATCATCCGCGCCAGGACGCCATGAGGGCCCCGAACATGAACCCGATTCGCATGCAATCCGCAATCGTCTTGCGCAGCCGCGAAGTCGAGCGCCGGATAACCGGTCAACCGGTGTCCGATGGCGCCGGGGTGAAACTGCTGCGGGTGTTGACCGCCGAGCTGCAACGGCGCCTCGACCCTTTCCTGATGTTGGACGAGTTTCGCTCGGACAATCCGGACGATTACCTGGCCGGTTTTCCGGACCATCCGCACCGGGGCTTCGAGACCGTGACCTACATGCTGGCCGGGCGGATGCGCCACCGCGACAGCGCCGGCCACGAGGGCCTGCTGACCGCCGGCGGGGTGCAGTGGATGACCGCCGGACGCGGCATCGTCCATTCCGAGTTGCCCGAGCAGGAGGATGGCCTGATGCACGGCTTCCAACTCTGGGTCAATCTGCCGGCGCGGGACAAGCTGACCGCGCCGGCTTACCGGGATATTCCCGCGGAGGATATTCCGATTTATCCCACTGCCAGCGGCGCCACGATCAAGGTCATCGCCGGAGAGAGCGAGGGAGTGATCGGGGCGGTGCGACGCGCGGCGACCGCGCCGCTGTACCTGGATATCGAGTTGCCGGCGGGCGTCGTCCACGCGGCGGCGCTCCCGCCCGGTCACAACGCTTTTCTCTACGTGTATGCCGGGCAGGTCGAGGTGGGCGCGCGCGGCGAGGCGGTGACGGCCCGCCAGTTGGCGGTGCTGACCAACGCCGCCGGGGCGGACGGTGTTCTGCTGCGCGGCGCGGGCGGAGCGCGGCTGCTGCTGATCGCGGGCCAGCCGTTGCACGAACCCATCGCCCAGTGGGGGCCGTTCGTGATGAACCAGCGCGAGGAGATCGAACAGGCTCTGGCCGATTACCGCGCCGGACGGTTTTGAGCTTGGCGACGAGGGGAGAAAAACAGCCCTCGAGGCTGTCTAATACCGCTTTTCCGCCTGCGGGAGAGGGGTGGGGGTTGGGGCCGTTTTTCGATCGGCCGGCTTGCCAGAGGCTGTCAAAAAACGCCTCTCAGGCGTGGTCATCGGATGCCTTGGACGGATCGAGCCGGGCCGCCGCTTCGGCAGCGGTTTCGTAGAGGCGGGGTGCAAGGTTGCGTTCGCTCAGGGCGCCCCCCAACTGGGCGCGCAGGAACGCGCTGGTGGTGTACCGGGTCACGCCCAGGTAATAGCGCTGCACGACATCGCGCACCATGTCCATATACGCCTGCAACAGTTCCGGCGTGATCGAAAAATTTTGGAACACCGCCCGCTCGGTGACGTAGAGCACCGGCTGATTCCGGCGGCTGGCGACCTTGCCGCTGAAGGTGCGCTGTTCGACTTCCGCCACGAACTTCGGGGTGTCGCCTTCGCGCCGGATGCGTAGTTGTCCCTGTTCCACCGCAATCTCCAGCCCGCCGGCGATGAACGCGCCGGCAAACACCACCTTGCGGGAATTCTGGCTGATGTTGATGAAACCCCTCGTGGCCCAGGTGATTCAGCCCCCGGTTCTTGCCATCGCCCTGACCGGCGGCGTAGACCAGGGTCAGGTCGCGCGGCTTGTCGAGTCCGGGCGCGTTCGGTTCGGTCTCCGGCGCGAGATACAACTCTTCCAGCGCGATGGCGATGCCCTCGGCGAAACCGGTGCCGACAAAGCCGCTGGTGGCGACGGTGTCGCCGGGACGGATCAGACTCACGGCTTCGCGGGCGCTGACGACCTTGCCGCGTTCGGGAATGTGTAACAGAGCGAGCAGGGGATGGAGCATGGCATTCTCCTCTTGACCGATCACTTCGGGCTTGGTGGTGGACACCAAGCCGACGCTGCCCGGCGCCTTGTCCGTCAACCTGAAATGGGTGGGAGCAAGCTACGGCCGCTGGGAGGCGCTGGAGGCGCGCGGCGGCGCGGACTGAGCATCCGGCAGGTTCGCCGCTCGCCGTTCCACCCGCCGCAAGCTCTTAAACGCCAGCGCCCGGACGGCGCTATCCTCGTCCTTGTTAGCCAAAATCCCTTCCAAAGCGGTTTTTGCTGCATCCCCACCCAGCCGGCCCAGCGCCGCGATCGCGCTGGAGCGGGCTGAATCGCCTGCTGTTGTGGCGCGACGGACCAGCGCCGCCACCTCCTGCTGCTCCAGATAAACCGGCAGCGCGGCTTGTCGCTGTTCGGCGCTGGCTAGCAAGCGACCGTCCGCGCCGGGCAGAACCGCCCGCAAGATCGGGCGCAACGCCGCACCATCGACGCTCTTGGATCGCTCCAAATGCTGGAGCACAGGGTCGCCGCCGAGTCGGGCCAGGGCGGCGCTGGCCGCCGAACGCACGCCCGAATCGACATCCTCAAGGGCTTGCAACAATACCTTACTGTCCGTAGCGTCGCCGCATTCCGCCAGACAGCGAGTGGCTTCGCGCCGCACTGCGACAGGGTGGCGAAAATCGGCGAGCGCGGCCCGTGCCGCTGGCGCGACGGGGAGCCGCAATTGGCGGGCAGCCCACAGACTGGCCTGCCAAGCTTGCGTTTCTGCGCCGGCCTGTTCCCACAAATGCCGTTCGTCGGCCTGCCGCCAGCCGTTGGCCGCCCGTTCCAGCGCGGCTTGCATGGCTCCCGCCAAATCCCGGTCGCCGCTGTTGCCGGCGATCCAAGCCGCCTCGGCCCGCGTCGCTGCCGCTTCGCTTTGCAACAAATCGCGCAGGGCATTGCTGGAGAAGGTCTGACGGCGGATCAACCCACGCCGCAACCGCTGCTGAACCTGTGGGTCCTTGACCACGCCCAGCCGCTGCGTCAGGGTGACGGGATCGCCCTGCCGGGCCAAAAAGCGCGCGGCGGGCTGACTGATCTCGGCGTATTCGCTGTTCAGGGCCAGCAGGTTGACCTGGGTGGCGTCGGTGGGGTAAATCCGCCGCAACGCTTCCAGACCAGACTTGCGCAGATCGGCCTCGCGCTGGTGCAGCAGCGCCTCCAACACCGGCTCGGAAGCGACCGCGCCCAGTTGGCCCAGTTCGGCGGCGGCACGCTGGCGAGCGACGCCGTCTTCGTAGGGATCGCTGGCGAGGCGTTCCAGCAGAGCGCGGCTGCGCTCGTCGCCGATGCGCCGCAAGCCGCTCAGGGTCCGCCAACGCAGCTCGCCCCGCCCCTCGCGCGCCAATCGTTCCAGGCTGTCGCGCAACCGCTGGCGTTCGTCGGCGTCGGTCAAGCGGGGTAACAGCGCGCTGAGCGCCTCGGCGGCGTCCGGGGCAAGAGCACGGTCGTCGGCGGGCAAGTCGGCGCGCGGATCGAGCAGCGGTTCCAGGTATTCGAGCGCGCGCCGGTCGCCCAACTCGCCCAAGGCCGCGACAGCCCGTTTCCGTTCCGTCTCGGCGCCGGCGCTGAACGCCAGCAGCAACGGTTGGAAGGCTTCCGGGCGTTGCTGCCTGGCCAAGCCCTCGGCGGCGGCCAGCAGCAGCTCGCGGCGACCGCCGACCAGCGCCCGCGTTAACGGCTCCAGGCTGGCGTCCGGCATACCGGCGACGATGCGTTGCGCCAGTTGCGCGCAAGCCAGCGCGCGAATCGCTTCATCGCGGTCGTCCAGCAGCCGGATCAGTAGCGTTTCCGCCGGTTTCGCCTCCAGGTTGCCCAGGACTTCGACGGCGCGGGCGCGAATCGCGGCGTTGTCGTGGTCGAGCAGCGGCGGCAGGGCTTGCAGGGCGGCTTCCTCCTGGTAGCGCGGATAGTGCCGCCCATCGGCGCGTTTTTGCTCCGGCTGGACCCGGTCGCGCAGCAGTTGCAACAACACGTCCAGCACCAGTCCGTGATGCGCCGCTTTATCCTTGTCCAGCAACCAGCGCCCCAGCAGCGGCGCGGCCGCAATGTGGCCGATGCGACCCAAGGCGCGCAGCAGGGCCGGGCGGTCGGCAGTCTGGTCGGGATCGTCTTCCAAGCGCGCCGTCACGGCGTCGGCCGCTCCCGCCGCGACCTGTTCGTTCGGGCGGGCGTGCGCCAGAGCGACCAGCGCCTCCAGCGCCCGGTTGGCAATGCGCGCTTCGGCGTTCAAGGCGGTCGCCAGAACGTCCAGTGCCAGCGGTTCGCCGCGTTGAGCCAAGCCGACAGCGGCACGCAAGCGCAACTCGTCGTGTTCGCTTTCCAGGGCGCGACTCAACGCCGCAGCAACGCGCGGATCGTTGGCGTCGAGCAGGCGATCCACCACGGTCAAGCGCAGGTCGTCGTAGTGACTGTTCAGCGCCAGCAACCAGGGTTCCAGACCGCCGGCGGGGTACAGCCGGGGTAGTTGTTCTAAGGCGTGGCGGCGCGTCTCCGCGTTGGCGGCATCGACCGCGCCACGCGCCAGTTCGGCGGCCTTGGCGTTGCCGGTCGCGGCCAAGGCCAGCAAACGGTCGAACGCATTGCGGCCGAGGTCGGCGGAGTCCACGTTCAAGGCCAGGGCCAGCGGTTCCAATGGTTCCAGCGGATGCAGTTCGGCCAGCGCGTTCAAAGCCGCCTGTCGGACCAGATGATGCGGATCGCCCAGGGCTTGGCGCAGCACCGGCAGCACGGCTTCCCGACCGATAGCGGGTTGCGGGGCCAGCGCCGCGAGGCGAGCGATGCTGTCGCGCCGCACCCGTTGGTAATCGTCGGGTCCCTTGGCGACGGGCGCTTGGCGAATCAGGCCGGCATAAGTCCCGAACGCCAGCCGCCATAGCTCGGACGCTCCGGCTTGGTCCTGCTCCTTGGGGGGCCGGTGCCCGCCGCCGGCGAAGCGCAACACGGTCAACAGGCGTTGAGTGGCGGAGCCGCTTGGCTGTTGCTTGCGCTGAAACAAACCGCGTATCCAGCCAGTTTTTCGTTCCAGCCGGGTTTCGGCTTCGGGCGCGGTTTGCGGCGGCGCCTGATCGGTGGCAACTTCGGCAAGACGTTTGGCTTCACGCCAGAAGGTTTCCGGCTGGGGGCGCAGGCCGAGAACCTGGGCAGCGGCGTAGCGTCGGGCCGGGGAATCGCTGGCCAGGGCGTTGACCACGGCGTTCAACAAGCGCGGCCGTTGCGCCGGTTCCGGCCAGTTGCGCATGTCGCTGGCTTTCTCGGGCTGGCGCGGCCCGATCAGTTCCAGACCCCATTGCCCCAAGTCTTCGTCGCGCAACCGCGCTTCCAGAACGCGGGCGGCGGCGAAGCGAATTTCCGGCTGGCCGGCGCTCAGGGCGCTCAACAGTAAATCCGGTTCCAGTTGCGCCCGCGCCAGGGCGATATCGCGGGCCACGATCACGGCGAAGGTCAATTCCTGGAGATCGCGCTCCCGGTCTTCCAACCCTTG
This sequence comes from Candidatus Contendibacter sp., assembly GCA_008933795.1. Taxonomy (GTDB): domain Bacteria; phylum Pseudomonadota; class Gammaproteobacteria; order Competibacterales; family Competibacteraceae; genus Contendibacter. The sequence goes on from WBUJ01000041.1 coordinate 15,540, forward strand.
CAGCACGCCTTGCACGCCGTCGCCGCCAAGCGCGACGAAGCTGTACAGCGCGCCGCGTCGGATCGGTAGATGCTCGTGGCGCTGGGTGCCGGCCAGCACCGGCAGCGCTCGGGTATCGCCCAGTTTCGACAGGCCGTCGGCGGCCCAACTGCGCACCGCCAAATCGGCGTGAGCCAGCGCAGCGATCAGCGGCTGTTCGTTGCCGCTTTGGCAGGCGGCGGCCAGACCCCGCGCGCCGTGTTCCCGCACCAGGGGGTCGTCGTCTCGCAGCAAAGTGGTGAGAAACGGGATGCTGGTCGGGTCGCCCACGTCGGCCAGGGCGCTGGCGGCGCGCTGGCGCAGCGCGTCGGAAGGACGGTCGCGATCGGTCTTGGGGATGCTCAGCAACGCCTGCATCGGTCCCACGGCGCGTTTGTCCCGGCGCTTGCCGCACAACTCGCCCGCTCGCACCCGCAGCAGATAAAACGGACTGTCGAAGGCGAGGGCGAAGGCTTGCGCATCGCTGGGCAGCAGTTTGTCGAGCGCCTCGATGGCGGCGAGGAACTGGGGCGCGTCCTCGGTTTGCAACAGTTCGATCAAACGGTTCCGCAGCGGGGCCGGGTCGGTCGTCTCCAATGCGCCCTTGAGACCGGCCAGGCGAACCTCGATGGCGGGCGAATCGAGCGCCGCTAGATGATAGTTCGAGCGTTTCTTGTCGGCTTCTTCCTTGGTCAAGGCTTCGTAGGCGGCCAGACCGACTTCGGCGGCGCTGTCGCCGACCCGCTCGATCAGCAGTTCCCTGGCCCAAGCGCGCGACTGGCGGGCTTGGCGAGCCAGTTCGTCCACTGCCCAGCGGCGAATGTCGGGATGCACCGAAGCCACCGCCCGACGCAGCGTGGTTTCCGGGCGCTTGCTATGCCAGGCCCACAGCGTTCGCACGGCTTCGCGCCGCGCGTCCTCGGCCTCGTCGTCCAAGGCGTGACCGAGCAACCCGTCGATGCGGGTCGCCAGTTCGTTCTGCGCGGTCGCGCCGTGCTTGACCAGCAGTTGCAGGGCGCGGGTCCGAATCTCGCCGGCCTGGGTGCGCAGCGCCGTTTCGGCCAGATCGATTTCGCCGGCCGGACCTTCCGGTTCGGCCAGTTTGAGCAAGCCATCGAACGCTTCGGCGCGGACTTGCGCATCTTGGTCGTTCAAGAGCCATTGCAGGCGCAAGCGCAAGCGTCGGTCACCGGCCAGGTTGATGATGGCGTTGGCCATGAAGCGGGCCACCATCCGCCGTGCCCCGACATCCGGTTCCCGGCTGAGTTGCAGCAATGCGCCGCTGGCGCGGTCGTCGCCGAGCCAACCGAGACACAGGGCGCTTTGCATGGCGGTATCCGGGTGACGGGAGACCAGGGCGGTGAACAGCGGTTCCAGCTCCGCTTCGGCCAGAGCGTCGCGCGTGGCCATGCTTTCTTCGCCGACCCCCTGCGCCCTGAGTTCGTCCAGCGCCTTGGTGATATAACCGCCGCCGGCGTGCAGGCGAGCGGCGAGCGCGGGATGCGCCGCGACCGCGACCCAGAGCGCCGCCTTGCGCACGTCGGGCGTTTCGTCGTTGATCGCTTGGCCGAACAGTTGACGGCCTTGCGGCGTGTCGCTCAGCCGGAGTCGCCCGAGACGGATCAAAACCGCGCGGCGGATATCGGCGGAACCCCGCTCGAACGCGCCGCGCAACGCGACGCTGGCATCGGGTTCCAGGGCCAGCAGGCCATCCAGGGCGGCTTCGCGGACTTTCTCGTCCGGATCGTTCAGCCGTTCGCCGAGGAGTCTCGGAACCAGGGGCGACGCTTGACGCAACTCGGTCAGGCGTTGCACCGCGCCGAGCCGGATGTCCGGGTGACGGCTGCCCAGCGCCAGTTGTAGCGGTTGCAGGGGCATTTCGGCGTCGATCTGTTCCAACGCTTTCAGCGCGGCTTTACGCACGCCGACGTGGTCGTCGTTCAATGCCTTGGCCAGCACCGGTCGGCTGCGGCGGCGCTGGCTGGCGCCCAGCTTTTGCGCGGCTTCGATGCGCTGCCCCGGCCGGGAATCCTGGCCCAGCACGTATTCCAAGCCTTCCCGCGCTTCATCCTCGGCCAGTTGCGCCAAGGCGTCCAGAGTGGCCGACGACGAGCGCGTCGCTTTGACCTCGTCGAGCAGCCGTTGTAGCCGCGAATCCCAGGTTTCTGGATTGCCTGAAGGGTTGCCGTTCTGATCGACCGAACTGAGCCAGATTTGCCGCTGTTCGGTGACGGCGACCAGCAGCCCGCCACGCTGTTCCGGCTTGGCTTGTGGCAGCGAGTCGAACAGGGCCAATGCACTGGCGTCGCGCCCGACGGGAACGGTGCGCGGCTTGCGGCGCTGGTCCAAATTCCAGACCTTGAGTTCGCCGTCCTCGCCGAGCGAGAACAAACGGCGCGGCAGAGGCCGACCCTGTTCGTCGTTCAGCGCCGCGCTAAACAGCAGGCTGCGCACCGGTCCTTGATGGGCGGCGTCGCTGCTGCGATCCTCCTCATCGATAGCGCCTTCCAGGAAACAGACCCGGATCGAACCGTCCCCACAGCCGGCCACGATCCGCCCGTCGCCGGTAAAGGTCAGGGCGAAAATGCCGCGCTCGCCGCAGGGCATGACGCGGGGTTCGGCGTCGTTCAGTTGCGCCAGCGGCAGGACGTAAATGGTGTTGTCGGCGCCAGCAGCGGCCACGCTGCCGCTCGTTTCATCCAGTGCGACGGCGCGTAGCGTCTGCTCGCTCAAGCGCCGTTTGGCCTGCTCGCGCAAGCGCGGCCGGTCGCCGTCCATTTCGATAGTATGCAGCGCCAGAACTCCGTCATCGCCGACGCTCAAGATTTGCGAGTCGGACGCGGCCAGCGCCCGCACCGCACCGCCGTGAACGGCCTGCTGCCAAGCCGGCTTCTTCCCATCGCCGCTCGTGCGCCAAATCGCCAAATCGCCCTTGGCGGTTCCGGCCAGCAAGCAATCGTCGCCGCAAAAAGCCAGCGCGGATACGGCGGCATCCAGCGGGGCGCTGAAGCGTGCGTTCAGCTTGGGCAGTTGCAGCAGGTGAACGCTGGAGTCGGTGACGCCCGCCGCGTCGCGACGACCGCCGACCGCGAGGAGTTTGCCACTGGCGGCGACGGCCAATAGGCGTTCGATGTGGGGCGCGTATTGTTTGGCCACGGTGGGCGACTCCTTTGGGAATACGGTTTGCGCTTGACGGTAGCATCAACTAGAAAAAAGAAGCAAAGCTTTATATCGAATTGTTATCAATTACACCATTGTTGCTCGCAGGGAACTCCATCGTTGTCCCCATCCATTTTTACATTAGGGCAGTTTCTCAAAAAGAAAGTTGCTTCTTCGCAAGAGGTCATATGTGAACAGTGGGTTCGGCCATCACATTTAAAACTTGAAGTTACTACCTTGTCGGAGTTTTGCGAAGGCATCACTGTCAATGCTCCTTCTACTAGCTTTTCCTCTAAGCAAACCGTTCCTTGAGGTAAATCACCATAAAAAACTCGCCCATCTTTTGTAACGCACTTTGTTGGATTTTTATAGGTCAAATCAGTGATTGATTGTTGCGTAAACATTGATCCATTTTGTCTATATAAGTAATTTCCGTACCAACCAATAGCTAAAATAATAGAAATTATAATTAATTTTTTCATGATAAAACCAACCCTTTGGGTTAAGTAGGAAATGAATTAAGCAGCCACTTCAATATATTCTACCTGAGTGGAAAGCTCTGGAATCGGCAAGCCATCTTCTCGTATACCACGCAAATGCAATTGAATGGCCTCCTGAATCTGTGTCTCTATCTTTTCCAGAGTTTGGCCGGTAGCCACACAACCGGGAAGATCGGGAACATAGGCCGCATAATTTCGTTCGGCTTTTTCGATCACTACCGCATAACGCATGGAAAAGCTCCCATCACTTTTTCAGACCTGCTCGCTTCAGGCTACTTCCCGCATAGGGCGAATTTTAGGCGACGGCAATTCTCGGCCTTCCTTGAAAAAATGTTGAATCACATCTCCGATGGCATCGCATAGCTCGCTGTAAAGCTGGGCGGGATTATCGCCATGAATTCCTGTGATTAAATCTGGGCATTTGCCAATGTAGATTTGATCTTCTTCGCTCCATTCAATCCACTTATGATACTGGTTACTTACCTTCATTTTCGGTTCTTCGGGCCTTAATCTCTGCAATGATGCTTTCGACCGATTCTCCTTTGAACAACTGCGCTCTTTCGGCTGTGTAATCACCTTTGCCTACATGAGACCGACTTGAGGAACGTAGCCTGTCGATCACATTCGGAGCTTGAGTAGGTTGTAGTTCTTTCACGCCGTTTTTACCCTCAAATTCACCTGCCCCACCGGCAAATCCACTCGAATCGCCGGATGCGCCCGCCGAATTTGCACCAGAGCCGCAACGCAGTGCTGCCATTCGTTCTTGGCGCGAGAATGGCGGAATTCTCCCAACACCGGCGCGACCAATTCCGCAAAAGCGGCATCGGTCAGGGCCAGTGTCTTGATGGCTTCGATCAGCCGGCGCTTGCCGACGCTGGCCGGCCACGGCCGTTCGGGTGTGGCCTGTTCGGCGTCCAGCTCGCGCCGCTCCATCCGGCCCGGCGGCAGGCCGAACAGCGTCTTGCGCAGAAATTGTTGCAGTGACTCGGTCGGAGCGCCGATCTGGGGCTCGGCGGCTTTCGCGGTCGGCGCGAACTTCCGGCGCTGGTGTTCCCACAACAGGCGCACGGTGAACAGGCCGACCTCGCGGTGCGGGCTTTCCATCAGCCAGGCCAGCCGCGCCGGATCGCCGAGTCGCTCGCGATGACGGCGGATCAGGGTCAGCGCCGTTTCGCGAGTGATCTTGTGGCGGCTTTCGGCCAGTTGAAACACCCGTTCCGGCAACAGCCATGCCATCGACAAGGCCGGTTCGACCGAGGTTTCGCCTAGCCGCAGCAATTGCTCGATGGCGAAAGCGCGCGGCTCGCGGTGTTCGCTGTCGGCCAGCCGGTACAACAGAGTGGGTTCGTTCCAGGCGGGCAACTCCTCCCGCGCGATGGCGACCGCCAGCCGGCGCAGGTCGGGTCGGTGGTCCTCGAACAGCGGCCGCAGCCGACCGAGCGGATAGTCGGCATCGGTCAGCGCGGGTTTGACGTTCAAGGCGCGCGTTTCCGGGTCGCTCGGCCCGATTTTCGGATGATGGGCCTTGAGATAGGCGGCGGCGAAGCGGCGCACCGATTCCGGCTGAGCGGGGCCACTGGCCAGTTCCCACAAGTGATCGACGCCACCACGGTCGCCGCTGGCGAAATCACCGGGCTGGAACGATTGCAGCAGATAACGATGCGCGAAATCGTGCAGGGTCGGGTCGGCCTGTCGCGCCATCGCCAGCAGCCAGGGCAATCCGATGCGGCTTGGGACGATCAGTTTCGAGTCGCCGAGCAACTGAAGCGCCAGCGGCCGCAGCGCCGGCCGCAAGGCGAGGCCCTTCAGCCACTCGACATCCAGATCCTCGCCTTTCAACTTACCTTGCCGCAGCCAGCCGGCCACGGCGTCGCTCAGTTGAGGATTCAACAACGCCCGCTGCATCCAGTCCGAGCCGATCTCGCGCCCTGGATAATCCGCCAGCGCCTTCAATGCCCGTTGCCGTGCCAGCGGATTGCAGCGCGGATCGTCCAGCAATTGACGGTAGTAAGCAGCGGGAACCGTAACTTTCGCTTCCCGATAAAATTCAAGCACGGCATCGAGCGCCGAGGAACCGCCGCGCTTGGCGAGATTGTTGATGACGCGCTCGAAATCCATCTGTACGCCCTGCTGCATCAGTTCCATCAAATGCTGCATCTGAAGCTCTACCGTCCCTGCGGTCGGCCCGGACGGCGCGAGCGCGACTTCGACGAATTGCTCGGCGGTGATGTCTTGCGGCTTGAAACCCTGCCGCAGCTTGGTTTTAGCGAGAGCGGCGCTGGCCGGAGCGCTTAGCAACTTGAAGATTGTCGGCAACCCCAACTCGGCGGACGGGCGTTGTTCCAGCAGAGCCACCGCGAAGGTCTGTGCGTCCTGCATCCCTTCTCGCGCCAGTTTGACCAGTTCGGCGACCGGCAGGTCGGTGGCGTAGGCGCGGGCGTAGTCGATGGCGTAGCGGCGGGCCGGGCTATTGCTGCTGTACAGCAGGCCCAGCACCATGTCGTGCAGGCCAAGCGGTTTCAGCTTCGATTGATGGAATTCGGGATTGTCGCGCAGCAGTTTGATGATAAAGGCATGCACGATGTCCAGCGATTTGGCACCGAGGCGGGCCAGCCAGACCGGTTCGACGTGGCGCAGGGCGTCCTCGAAGTCTTGCTCCAGTCCGCGAATGGCGAATTCGCAGACTTGCAGATTGCGGGCGTCTTCCAGCAAGCGCAGCAGCGGCGCTGGGCTGATTTTCCAGGCATCGTCGAAGGCCCGGCGGTCGAGCTTGTCCTTGTCCGGCAGGCCGCCGATCCCCAAAATTCCCTGGTCGGTGACGCCAATCAAATCCTTATGCCGCCAAATTTGGTTGGCGATCCAGCAATGACGGAAGTCGGTCGCTGGTGGGTAATGACGCAAGACCTGGCCAGCGTATACCGGGAACAATTCGGGCAGGGCTTGGCCGAGTTGCCGCAGAAAGCGCCAAGCGCGGCGGCGCATGTACAGCCAAGTACCCCGGGAGATGTCGCCTTCGCTGAGCTTTGGCTGATCGTCCAGGCGGTAGCACAGGACGCCCAGCATGGCGAGGTCATGGCGCTGTTCGGCCTGTTTGTAAATGCTCTTGATGCCTTGCCAGACGCCCCAACCGATGGCATTCGGCGGCAATTGCGGAATCAGCTCCAACAGCAGGGCGCGGGCCGGTTCGTCGTCGGCCGCATACAATTCCAACAGCAATGGACCCAAGCGCAGGCGCGGCGGTGGGTTGGGCGACGCCAGCAGCGCGGCCCAGGCACCAAGACGCCGCGCCTTGAGTTCGTCGGCGGTTTTGCCCGCGAGGGCTTGCGGGTTCAAGGTCTGGCGCAGGCGTTCCAGCGACCAGGCATCGGGCGGCAAGGGTTGCGCTCGATCATCGTCCGGCGGATCTTCCGGCTGGCCGGCGGGTGGGTCGGGCTGCGCGAGAAATTCCAGAACCCACGGAACGAACTGCGGATCGCGCCGGGTGGCGGCGTGTTCCAGATCGGCGAACAGAATGGAGCGGTCGTCGGTCATGAGCGGTGCCTATTGGGGCCGGTAGCCTTCGGCTTCCAAGGCCGCCCGGACTTGGGCGAGGGCGGCTTCGGCGGCGGAGGCGTCGGGGTAATGTTCCACGCCGTGGGTGTGCAGCGCGTTACCTTCCACGCTCAGGCGCAATTCCAGTCGGCGTTCGCCCAGCGCCAGGACCAGCGTGCATTGTTGCGGGGCGGCGGGGGTTGCGGACGCTGGCGCGGTCGAAGCGGTCGAAGCGGACGTTTCGCTCGGGCCGCCGTCGCCGTCCACATAGCCTTTCTTGTATTTTTCCCGCGCCTGTTTTTCCAGTTCGCGCGCCGCGTCCTCCGGTGAATCGTAGCGTTTGGCCTGGCTTTGTCCCTGGGCGCCGATTCGGCCGAAATTGACTTCCAAGCTGTTGCCGAGGCAGCGCGCTCGCCAGAATTTGTTGGATTTGCTGTCCTGAAAAATCAGGGAAACTTGCCACTCACTCATCCTTGCCACGCTCCTCCAGTTGTTTGAGTTGCGCCAAAAACGGTTTGGCTCGCTCCGGATCGGTCATGTGCAAAAAGGCCACCCAGCCGCGCAGTTGCGCCAGGCTTTCGCCGTTGCCGGGCTTGCCGTGCAGGCGGTTGTGCAGGGCGGCGCGCAGTCGCCGGATTTGGGCGCGTGGCACCCGTGCCGGACTGCCCGCCGGCGCTTCGTTGACCACGAGGCCGGTCACGGTTTGCCGGCGGCCCCGGCGCAGCACGCGGGTTTTGTCCGGGTGGGGGATGAAGCCCTCGGCCTTGAGGATGGCATGGACCGCGCGCAGCAGGCGACCTAGCGGCGGCGGCGCTTCGTCGTGCCAGGAAAAGGTCAGATCGTCGGCGTAGCGGGTATAGCGGAATCCCAGCTTTTGGCTCAGGCCGGACAGGCGGCAGTCCAGGCGCAGGCAAATCGTGTTGCTGAGAGCCGGGCTGGTCGGCGCTCCTTGCGGCAGGGCGCGCGGTCCGCTGGCGACGTGGTAATGCTTGCCGTCGAGTTGCAGCAATTCGCGCGGCGCTTCGGTGCAGAGCAGGGCCAGCACTGTCGCCACCTGCTCGCCGTAGCCGCCCTTGCGGAACAGGCCCTTGACCCGCCGCCAGGTGACGGTGGGGTAGAAATGGCGGATATCGAGCTTGACGACCATCCGGGCGCCGGCGTGGACGGCGGCGTTGCTGAAGATGCTGCGTCCGGGCAGGAAGCCGTGCGCGGCGCCGTGTACCGGCAGGCGTTCGGCGATCTGGCGCAGAATCCAGCGTTGGGTCTTTTTCAGGGTCGGCTTGGGTGCGCTGATCAGACGGGCGCCGCCGTCGCGCTTGGGGATGGTCCAATACTGGTAGTGACTGCCGCTGTCCACTTCGCGATGGAACGCTAGCCAGCGTAAGCGGGGGATGGACAGATCGAGCGCCTTGGCAAGGGCTTGGGCATCTTTAAGCGCCGGCAGGGCGTTGGCCTCGCGCCGGGTTTCGGGATCGGGCAGGTCGTAGCGGTCTTGGTCCGGCGTGTCGTGATGGAACACGCCCGCGCCGAGATGGACCAGATGGGCTTGACGGAAAGCAGCCCAGCCCTGCTGGCGCAACTGCTTGCGGACGCGCCGTTCTTCCTCGCGGCGGGCCTTGTACTGGCGCAGGGCGGCTCCGGTCAATTTGCCGGGGTCGGTGGTCTCGTCCAGCAGGCCTAGTTGCCGCAGCCGGGCGACGACCCAGCGTTCGATATCGCCGACTTGGGCGATTTCTTCCCAGGTGGGGGGTGTCTCGCTCATGCCGTTTTCCAGACCGAGCGCAACGATTGCTGGAGCGTGAGGCGCAAACCGCTACTTCTCACAAGGGACACGGTAGGCTCACCGGCCAGCCGCCAGTACCCGGCCACAGTTGTTGGCGGAAACCGCGGTGGCGTGGTTGGCCCAGCTCCGCCAACAACTGTGGCCGGGTACTGGCGAAGCTGGCCAAGAACAGCCTACCTTGTGGCGTGTGTGGCGTTGGAATTCCCGGACGGCGCAACGCCGCCCAAACGGCTAATGGAGGAACGCCTCACGCTCCAGCAATCATTACGCTACGGACTTTTCGCTCCCTTGTCAAAGGTTGTTGTAAGTTAGTTATTAGCTAAATGAACGGGTTGCGCCGATCTACGCCCTGCTGGCGTCGATAAAGCCCTGTTTCGCCAGCCCGTCGAGCCGGGCGAAATAGGCGTCGCGGGCCTCGTCGGCGCGGTTGAACATCAGCCGTTGCTGGCGAAGGGCTTGGGGATCGTGGCCCCAGCGCAGCAGCACTTGGCGTTCGTCCAGGGAAATCCGATAGCTCAGCACGGCTTCACCCTGGCGGCGGGTCAGGGTGCGGGTTTCGGCGCGAATCAGCCGCCGGCCCTCGACGGTTTCCCGCGCCTGCTCCAACGCCGCCTGTTCGCGGGCGTAGCGCAGCCGCAGCGCGATCATGTGCGGGCAGGGGCCTTGCTTCAAACCGGCGCGGCGAAACTCGTGGCAGGTGCAACTCGCCTTGACGCTGCGGCCTTCGCGGTCCAGGGTGAACGAGGTTTGATAGTGGCGATGAGCCTGGCGATCCTGTACTTCGCCGTCGATGGCGGTGCCTTCCAGGCCAAGATCGTGAATGCGGGTCAGTTGAACCTGATCCTCGGTCGCCAACAGCCGATGTGCTTGCTCCTCGCGGGCGTCGCGGTAGCGCAACCGATCCAATTCCAGCGGTTGAGCCAGCAGCGGTCGGTGGTGGAACAGGCCGCTGGCGATGTCGTGAACCAAGGTACCCTTGAGCAGTTCGCCCAACAGCGCCTGCCTAATGGTCTGGCGCGGTTGACGCAAAATTTCGGTCAGGGCGTCCAGGCTCAATGGACGTTCGATCAACTGTTTGACGACACGCTTGGCCAAGACTTCATCCTCGCTGCCACCGGGCGCGAGCAGATCGAAGGTGGCGATGCCGGCCCAACCGCTGTCGGTCCAGCCGCTCAACGCCAGGGTTAGACTGGCGGATTCCAGGTCCAGCACGTAAAACGCCGGCAGGCCGGCGCCCAGCAGATACACGTCCACCGCCCTGGTATGCGGCAGCAACCGGCCGAGCAGGCTCAACCGCTGGCGGCCCCAGGTGCGCACTACCTGCGGCAGCTTGCCTGGGTAGGGCGATCCGCTGGCGTTCAACGCCTGCTCCCAGGGTTCCAGGACCAGTCGCGGCGCTTGGCCAGGCACCAGTTCGTAACGCAAAGCGCGCGGCGCCGTTTTGGCCTTGCGCAAGCGCAGGCTGAGGAGCACGTTGTAGAGATCGACCGGGGCAAGACGGACCCGTTCGGCGGGCAGCGTGGAGGCCGCTTGTACCTGCCCGAAGGCACGTAGCCAGCGATAGGGCACGCGCACGGTCTTGGCATCCCCAGCGGCCGACGGGTAACCATGCAGGGTGGTAGGCCGATGGGAACGGATGCCCGCCAGCGCCTCCCGCAATGCCGGCGTGAAGCTCAGGTGAGTAGTGCCCGCCGCGAAATGTTCGGCCTGGTAGGCGTGACCGGCCTTGAGATGCAGGCGCGCGTAGGTGGATTCGTCGCGCGAGAACACTTCGATGTCGATGCCGTCTTCGCCGACGCTGAACAGGGGGTCCAGCGGCGCTTCCTGCTGGGTCGCTTCGCCGTACTTGGCGGCCAGAAAGGCTTTTTGCGCCTCCCAGACCGCTTGGGTGGCGCGTTTGCCCTTGCGCAACAGATAGGCCAGATAGTCGGCCCGGTCGTTGGCTTGACGGCGCAGATCGCTCATCAGCACCTCGCCAAGCACCAGCAGGCCGTCCCGTACCAAGTCGGGTCGCCGGATTTCGGCCTTGATTTCGACCGCGGGGCGAGCGCCGTCCAGCGGCAAATCCAACAGATAGGAGTCGATTTCACCGGAGGGGGCGGTGCATTCCCGGTAGCGGTGGATCACTTCGGCGCTGGCCATGTTGTATCGGACCTTACGCAAGAGCATTTTCGAGTTTGACGTTTCGCCATAGTGGCGCGGCAAGGGCATCGACGAAAATTATAGTACAACGATGGTGGATGGTTGTTCGCTCGATTCCGGATCTCGCAAATGGTCGAGCGGTCGGTTTCCTTTTGATTCGCAACAGGCGCATATAATTAAGGCGCCCAGCGATTGAAACTTCCCGAAGCCCAGCAAATTGCCGGGATCATCCAGCAGGTACAAACCCTGCTCGATTCGCCCGCATCTCGTGGTTAGCCCCGCCGCCAGGCATGGAAGCGATCCACCCAGGCCAGCAATTTCTGGGGGGCGTGCGCCTTTTTCCAAACGCCGGCGGCGTACTTGTTGGCTTCGGCCAAGGTCGGGTAGATGTGGATGGTGCCCAGGATTTTGTTGAGGCCGAGGCCGTGGCGCATGGCCAGCACGTACTCCGCCAGCAGGTCGCCGGCATGTTCGCCGACGAGGGTGACGCCGAGAATCCGATCCTTGCCCGGCGCGGTCAGCACCTTGACGAAGCCGTGCGCCTCGCCGTCGGCGATGGCCCGATCCAGATCGTCGAGGCCATAGACCGTGACCTCGTGCGGGATGCCTCGCTCCTTCGCTTCCTGCTCGTTCAGGCCGACCCGGGCGACTTCAGGATCGACGAAGGTGGACCAGGGGATCACCGAGTAGTCGGCCTTGAATTTCTTGAGCGGATCGAACAGGGCATTGACCGCCGCGTACCACGCCTGATGAGCGGCGGTGTGGGTGAACTGGAACGGCCCGGCCACGTCGCCGGCGGCGTAGATGTTGGGATACAGGGTTTGCAGATACTCGTTGGTTTCCACGGTGCGCGTCGCCGGAATGCCCAGTTCCTCCAGCCCGTAACCGCGCATATTCGCTACCCGCCCGACGGCGACCAGCACCGCATCGAACGCAATGCGCACAGCCTGGCCGTCATGTTCGGCGATCAGCACCTTCTCGCCGTTGTCCACCACGAACTGCTGGGCCTTGTGGTTGACGAGCACCGCGATGCCTTCCTGCCGAAAACGCGCGGTCACCAATTCCGACACCTCCGGGTCTTCGCGGATCAGGATGCGCGGCGCCATTTCCACCTGGGTCACCTGACTGCCGAGCCGGGCGAAGGTCTGGGTCAGCTCCGAACCAATCGGCCCGCCGCCCAGCACCACCAGGCGCTTCGGTAATTCCCGCAGCGCCCAGACGTTGTCCGAAGTCAGATAGCCGACGTCTTCCAATCCCGGAATCGGCGGCGCGAACGGCCGGGCGCCGGCGGCGATGACGATGCTCCGGGTGGTCAGGGTGCGCGTGCCCTCGGCAGTCGTAACCGCCACCGACCAGGGCGAGGTGATTTTGGCGGTCCCTTCGATCACGTCCACGCCCAGACCGGTGTAACGCTCCACGGAGTCATGCGGCGCGACCTCGCGGATCACCCGTTGGACCCGTTCCATCACCTCGGCGAAGTCGAAGTCCGCTTCGGCCCGGCGGATGCCGAACTCCGGGGAACGCTGGATATGGGAAAGCAATTTAGCCGAACGGATCAGCGCCTTGGACGGCACGCAACCGGTGTTCAGGCAGTCGCCGCCCATCCGGTGCTTTTCGATCAGCGTCACCTTGGCCTTCACCGCCGCCGCGATGTAGGCGGTCACCAGCCCGGCGGAACCGGCCCCGATCACGATCAGATTACGGTCGAAGCGCTTCGGTTTCGGCCATTTCGCGTAGACCCGCCGCGCCTTGATCGCCGCGACGATCTTCTTGGCGATCAGGGGGAAGATCCCGAGCAGGACGAAGGAGCCCAGCAGCGCGGGCGACAGAATGCCTTGCAGCGAGTCGATTTGCGCCAACTGGGTGCCGGCGTTCACGTAGACCAGCGTGCCGGCCAGCATGCCGATCTGGCTGACCCAGTAAAAGGTCGCGGTGCGGATCGCGGTGAGACCCATCACCAGGTTGATGACGAAGAACGGGAAGATCGGAATCAGCCGCAGGGTGAACAGATAGAAGCCGCCCTCCCGCTCCATCCCGGCGTTGATCGCTTTCAACCGGTCGCCGAATTTGCCCTGCACCCAGTCACGCAGGACGAAGCGGGCGGCGAGGAACGCCAGGGTGGCGCCGAGGGTCGAGGCGAAGGAGACGATCACCGTCCCCCACAGCAGGCCGAAGATCGCGCCTGCGGCCAGGGTCATAAGGGCCGCACCGGGCAGCGACAAACCGGTCACCGCGACGTAGAGCGCGAAGAAGATCCCCGCCGTCAAGCCGGGATGCGCCGCCCGGTAGGTTTCGATGGCCGCCTGTTGGGACCTGAAGTAGTCCAGGCTGAAAAACCGTCCCAGGTCGAAGACGAAGAAAGCGCCGACCGAGGCGGCGAGCGCCAGGAGGAGCAGGAGTTTGCGAGGATTCATTGATTCCAAACCCCATAGCGACGGGCGATCCAGTGGTCGAGGGAGATCACCCCCGGCCCCTTCGCCATCAGGTACAGCAGCACCGCCGCCCAAACCCCATGGATCGGGTAAGCGCCCGGATACACGAACACCTGGATCACCAGCGTCATCCCCAGCAGCACCA
>WBUJ01000042.1 GCA_008933795.1 Candidatus Contendibacter sp.
GGGTTGGGGGGGCGGTATAGATTGGTTGGAGCGAAGCTGGAAACCTGGGAAGAGTCCTTGCGGTAGGCCGGCGTGCGCATCACCAGCTTGTAACGGGGGTCGTTGGGGACGTTGCTGAGGTGCCGAACGCCGTTGTTGTCCACGAAGGCGTAGATGTCCGCCCGCGCGGGGCCGGCCAACGTGAGCGCCATCGGGAGCAGGCCGGCCAAGAGCCGCCACTTCATGGAGTTCTCCTTCTTATCGCGTTAAGCCCGGTTGCCGTGGAGGATGGTCGGGAACCGTCCTGATCCAGGCGGGAGAGTCGAGCGTCTGTCGGTCAAGCAGGCTAAGATTAGCACAAACCGCCGGATCGCAACCGATCCGGCGATTCGATCCGGCGTATTCCCGAACCCCACCCCGAAGGAGTTTTGATGTTCAGAACCGCCGAACTGCAACGCAAGCTGCCCAAGGAGGATTATCACCAACAGGTTCCGCGGTTGCGGGAGGAGTTGTTGATGATGCAGATGGATCTGCGCAACGCCCATTTTCCGGTCATCGTGGTGTTCGCCGGGGTGGACGGCGCCGGCAAGAGCGAGACGGTCAACAAGCTGCACGAGTGGCTGGACTCGCGCTGGCTGGTGACCCGCGCCTTCGGCGAGCCGTCCGACGAGGAGCGCGACCGACCCGAATACTGGCGGTTCTGGCGCGAACTGCCGCCCAAGGGGCGAATGGCGTTATTCCTGAGTTCCTGGTATTCGATGCCGATTCTCGACCAGGTCTACGGCCACACCACCCTGGCCGAGTTCGACGAACGGTTGGAGCGGATCAAGACCTTCGAAAAGACCCTGGCCGACGACGGCGCGCTGATCCTGAAGTTCTGGATGCATCTGTCCAAGGACGCGCAGAAGGAGCGGCTGCGCAAACTGGAAAAGAATCCGCTGTTGCACTGGCGGATTTCCAAGCGCGACTGGCGACACTGGGAATTGTACGACCAGTTCATCGCCGCCGCCGAGCGGACGATTATGAAGACCAGCACCGGGCTGGCGCCGTGGAAGATCGTCGAGGGTTACGACGAGCGTTACCGCAGCGTCGCCGTGGCCGCCATGATTCGCGATGCCATCCGGTTCCGGCTGGAGGAGGCGAAAGCCGCGCCCGGTGCGGGCAACGGCGACGCCGCGACCCGCTTGTCCAAGCCGGCGGCGGATGCGGACAGTCTGCCGCCGGTGACCATCCTGTCGCGGCTCGACATGGGCAAGACCCTGAGCAAGGACGACTATGACGCGGGATTGAAACAGTACCAGGCCAAGCTGAATCAGTTGCAACGCGCGGCGCGGGAACGCAAGGTTTCGACCCTTCTGGTGTTCGAGGGCTGGGACGCCGCCGGCAAGGGCGGCGGCATTCGCCGGATTACCGCCGCGCTGGACGCTCGCGACTACCAGGTGATCCAGATCGCCGCACCCACCGACGAGGAAGCCGCCCATAACTATCTGTGGCGGTTCTGGCGGCATCTGCCGCGCGCTGGCCGGGTCACCATCTACGATCGCAGTTGGTACGGGCGGGTGCTGGTGGAGCGGATCGAGGGTTTCGCCCGCACCCGCGAATGGCAGCGCGCCTATGCCGAAATCAACGACTTCGAGGCCCAGTTGGTGGAGCGGGGCATCGTGTTGGTCAAGTTCTGGCTGCACATCACCCCGGACGAGCAGTTGCGGCGGTTCAAGGAGCGCGAGCAGATCGCCTACAAGGCGTGGAAGCTCACCGACGAGGATTGGCGCAACCGCGAGCGCTGGGGAGAGTACGAGCTGGCGGTCAACGATCTGGTGGAACGCACCAGTACCCGCCAAGCGCCGTGGACCTTGATCGAAGCGAACGATAAGCGTCACGCGCGCATCGAAGTCTTGCGGACGCTGTGCGAGCGGTTGGAAACGGCCCTCGCCGACGGGCCGAAATCCGGATGATTGGGCGCGGGGGTGTGTAGGGCGGGCAATGCTCGCCCGACCCGTGGCCGTGCCGTGTAAGTCCTGAAATGAAAACGACGATGAAGGTGTGGCGATGATGACCGAACCAGCCGAGGCAGCCGTCCTGGACGTTGAACCCATCGAATCCCAACCGCGTGGCGACCGCGACTCGCGCGCCGAAGATCAAGCGACCATCGCTGTCGCCGCGCCGGAGCCCACGCCGCCGATCAACCCCGATGCCCCGGAATGGTATCTGAACCGCGAGTTGACTTGGCTGGCGTTCAATCGGCGGGTGCTGCACGAGGCCCAGGACGACCGCGCCCCGTTGCTGGAGCGGGTGAAGTTCCTGGCCATCGTCAGTTCCAATCTGGACGAGTTTTTCATGAAGCGCATCGGTGGCCTCAAGCAGCAGATCGGGGCACGGGTGCGGGAACTGACGGTGGATGGCCGCAGCCCGGAACAGCAGTTGAGCGAATGCCTGGCGGTGGTGCGCGACTTGGTGGAGCAGCAACGGGTATTGGCGTCTCACCTGCACGAATTGCTGAAGGCGCGGGGCATCGTGCTGCGCAGCTACAGGCGGTTGAGCGAGGCCCAGCGCAAGCAGATGCGGGAGTTCTACTGGCGCAACATCTTTCCGCTGGTCACGCCGCAGACCATGGACCCGGCGCACCCCTTCCCGTTCCTGTCCAACCTGTCGCTCAACCTGCTGGTAACGGTGCGCTATCCCAGCGATGAAGCCACCGGACTGGCGCGGATCAAGGTGCCGGTGGGTTCGGGGATTCCACGGTTTCTGAAGGTGAGCGATGAGGAATTGTACGTGCCGCTGGAGGACGTGATCGCCAACAATCTCGACCTGCTGTTTCCGGGCATGGTGGTGGAGGGTTGCGAGCTGTTCCGGGTGACCCGCAACGCCATCGCCGAGCGCGACGAGGATCAGGCCGACGATCTGCTACACATGATCGAGACCGAGTTGCGCGAGCGCCGGTTCGCGCCCATCGTGCGGCTGGAGGTGGAAAAGCACATGGAGGCGGTCCATCGCGGGATGTTGGCCGCCGAACTGGGGCTGGATGAGGCCAGCGAGGTGTTCGAAATCGACGGGATGCTGGCGCTGCGCGATCTGTTCCAGATCGTCGCCATCAACCGGCCCGAATTGCACGATCCGTCCCACCATCCGCTCGATCATCCCAAACTGGGGGATCGACGCAGCATTTTTCACATCGTCCGCGAGGGGGGGCCGATTCTGCTGCAACATCCCTACGAGTCGTTCGCGACCTCGGTGGAACGCTTCGTGCTGGAAGCCAGCGACGATCCCAAGGTGCTGGCGATTAAGATGACCCTGTACCGCACCTCGGCGGATTCCAAGATCATCGAGTATCTGATCGACGCCGCCCAGAACGGCAAGCAGGTCACGGTGGTGGTGGAGCTGAAGGCGCGGTTCGACGAGGCGGCCAACATCCGCTGGGCGACTCGGCTGGAGGAGGCGGGCATTCACGTGACCTATGGGGTGGTGGGGCTGAAGACCCACAGCAAGGTGATTCTGGTGGTGCGGCGCGATTTCAACGGCCTGCGCCGTTACGCCCACATCGGCACCGGCAACTACCACGCCGGCACCGCCCGGCTGTACAGCGATCTGGGGATTCTGACCTGCGATCCGGTGATCGGCGAGGATTTGACCGAGCTGTTCAATTATCTGACCACCGGCTTCGTGCCCAAGCGCAACTACCGCAAGCTGTTGCCGGCGCCCAAGGTGCTCAAGCCGGGGCTGCTGGCCAGGATCGAGCGGGAAATCGGCCACGCCAAGGCGGGCAAGCCGACCCTGATCCAGTTCAAGATGAATGCGTTGGAGGACAAGGACGTGACCGCGGCGCTGTATCGGGCTTCGCAGGCCGGGGTCAAGGTGGATCTGATCGTGCGCGACACCTGCCGGTTGCGGCCTGGCGTTCCAGGGTTGTCGGAGACCGCGCGGGTGATCAGCATCGTCGGCCGGTTTTTGGAGCATACCCGGATTTTCTATTTCCTCAACGGCGGGAACGAAGAGTATTTCATCGGTTCGGCGGACTGCATGACGCGCAATCTGGAAAGCCGGGTCGAGGTGGTGACGCCGGTGGAACCGCCGGAATTGCGGCAGAAATTGCGGCAGATTCTGGATGTGCAGTTGAACGACCGGCGCAGCGCCTGGGACATGCAGTCGGACGGGAGCTATGTGCGGCGGGCGCCGGGCGAGGGCGACGACCCGCGCGGTTCGCAGCAAATCTTGATCGAACTGGCGGAACAGCGGCAGAAGGAGGCCCAGCGACTCAAGAAGCGCAAGCCCAAGGGCATCGCCCGGCGGGCGGGACTATGAGCGGCATTGAATAATGCTATTTTCGGGTTTTCGGAACCATAATCGTGGTTCCGAAAACCTATCAATAATCTTGTGGGGACTGAATCTGAATAATGAAAGAGTCCGTCTATATTGAAACTTCGATTTTCAGTTTCTACTATGATGAACGTCCTGATCCTTCGATCATGGTGCGGCGGGAATGGACCAGGGAATGGTGGAAAAATTGCAGGTCGAATTATGTTTTTATCACAAGTATGGCTGTACTTGATGAATTAAGTAAAGGTAATAAATTGCATAAAGGGCAGGCTCTCGGGTTGGCTATGACTCTTCCTGCGGTTGCGCCGACCGATGAGATTGCCGAGATTGTTCAGATTTATGTTGCGCATCATGTGATGCCGAAAGATCCGATGGGAGATGCCTTGCATCTTGCTTTAGCTTCTTTTCACAAATGCGATTATCTGTTGACGTGGAATTGTCAGAATATAGCAAATGCCAACAAGTTTGCTCATATCAGAAGGATCAATGCCTTACTGGGCTTGCACGTTCCAGAGTTGGTCACCCCTTTGCAATTGATGAGGCAGGAACCATGAACGATGAGGCGATTAGGGAAATTAGAACCATACGTCATTTTATTTCCGAGGAGTTTTCTCATGACCCTCAAAAGTATATAGAGTATCTGAAAGGTCAGAATGCTAAGTATGCTGAGCAAACTGAGCGGTATCGAAAACTATCTGAACATAAAGAAGAATTAGTCCTTGACGTGGAGTCAGAGTAACCGTGTGTCTTTCCTTGGGTAAGCCGCGTGGTTCAGGCGTGCGGGCGCTGCCCTTTGCCCAATGGTGAGTTGTTCCAGGAACTGCATGGCTGACCGCTACGACGATTACACCCGCGAGGAACTGATTCGCCTGCTGCGCGAGCGCGACCGCAAGCCTAAATTCGGCTTGGTGTGGGAGCGCGACGAAATCGAGCACGAAAAGGCCATCAACGATGATTTCGTGGCGCTGGATTTCGATGCCGGCCTGTCTTGCGGTGAAGCGCCGTTTCGTAATCTCATCATCGAAGGCGACAACTTCGACGCCCTGCGCTTTCTGCGCATGACCCACGCCGGTAAGGTCAAGTGCATCTACATCGATCCCCCTTACAATACCGGCAATCGGGATTTCATCTACAACGACCGCTTTATCGACAAGGAAGATGCCTATAAGCATTCCAAATGGCTGGAGTTCATGTACCGGCGGTTGGAGTTGGCAAAGGAGTTATTGGCCGAGGATGGGGTGATTTTTGTTTCTATCGACGATAACGAGGTTTTTAATCTTGGGTTGTTGATGAATCGGGTTTTTGGAGAAATTAACTTCATTGCCAATTGTATTTGGCAGAAACGATATTCGCGGGAAAATCGAGAAGCTATCGGTGATGCACACGAATACTTATTTGTGTATTCACTTGATCCAGCAGCCTTCAAGATGCAGCGCGGGCGCATTCCAATTTCCCTAGATCAATCAAAAGTCTACCGCAACCCAGATAATCCTAATGAGGCCGATCCAACAAAGCGTTGGCAGTCTATTTCGATGACTGCTCAGGGTTATCGACCCAATCAGATGTATCGAATCACGGCAGATAATGGAAAAATACACTATCCGCCGGAAGGACGCTGTTGGTCAATGGTGGAATCCGAGTTTTTAAAATTGAAATCCAAAGGCAAAATCACATTTGGGAAAGATGGTAACGGTGTTCCTCGAATAATCCGGTATCTTTCCGAGGTGGACGGCCTTGTTCCTTGGACATGGTGGCCTCATGAGGAAGTCGGTCACACGGATGAAGCCCGTAAGGAAATTCAATCCATTTTCGGCACACAAACGGCATTCGAGACTCCAAAACCTGTCCGTCTCATCGAACGCATCCTCCGCATTGCCACGAAACCCGGCGATTTGATTCTGGATTTCTTCGCCGGTTCCGGCACCACTGCCCACGCCGTACTGAAACTCAATCGGGAAGACGGCGGCAATCGGCGTTTCATTCTGGTATCGAATACCGAAGCGACCACCGACGCGCCGGATAAAAACCTATGCCGCGATGTCTGCGCCGAGCGGGTGCGGCGAGTAATCACCGGCTATCGCAACAAAAAAGGCGAATGGGTGGAAGGTTTGGGCGGCGACCTGCTGAAAACACGCGGAGCCAGTTTCGCCTATCTTCGCGCCCGCCGCATTCCCGCCGAAATGATCCTGAGTGGAATCGAACACGCCCAAATCTGGACGGCGCTGCAACTGATCCACACCGAAACGCTGACGCCGTTCGACGCGGCGGCCCCCGTTCAGCAAGCCGAAACCGAAAACGGAATCATGCTCTACGTCCCCAAGGTTTCCGAAGCCGTTATCGGAATCCTGGAACAGGCCATTCATGACGCTGGAACCGCCGTCATTTATTCCTGGCAATCGGGCTGGTTGCATCAGCATATCGAGGACGAGCGGGCCAGCTTTCAAGCGATTCCCCAATTTCTGGTCAATCGCTTCGGCTTGGGAACGCGGACATGAGCGCCCCAACGCCCAAACAATATCAACGAGATGCGGTCAACAACGCGCTGGACATCTTCCGCTATGCGGAAAGCCAGATTCAGACGGCGGTGGATGAAGACAGCCGCCGCGCCGCCAGCGCCTTCAACGGCTGTGTGTTGCTGGAAGCGCCCACCGGAGCCGGCAAAACCCTGATGGCGGGTTTGATCGCCGAAGCGTTCGCCCGCCCCGACCATCCCCACAATGCCAGGATCGTCTGGTTCTGGTTCACGCCCTTCGCCAATCTGGTGGAACAGGCCAAGGGCGCGTTGAAGCGGGATTTCGCGGGATTGCGAATACGCGATCTGGCGAGCGAGCGCGTGGCCTATTCGGCCCAAAGCGGCGATGTCTTCGTGACGACGTGGGCCTCGGTGGCGGCGCGCAACGCCGAGACTCGAAAGTTGCGCACCAGCGGCGACTTGTCGCTGGCGCTGGATGAGTTCATTCCCGGCTTGCGGCAGGCGGATTTTCGCATCGGCGTGGTGGTGGACGAAGCCCATCACGGCTTTACCAGCGCCACCGAAGCGGTGCGCTTCTATCGGGATATCATGCGTCCCGACTTTACCCTGCTGATTACCGCCACGCCGGATGACGCCGACGTGGAAAAATTCCGCAAGGCGGCGGGCATCGGCGAATTGCACCGGCATCGCGTTTCGCGCAAGGATGCGGTCGATGCTGGCCTTATCAAGGAAGGCGTTCAATGCATCGCCTATCTGGCCCCCAATCATCAGGAAACCCTGGGCGACATTCCCGCGACTGCATTGGCGGAAGGCTGGAAAACCCATAACGCCATTAAAAAGCAACTCGCGGATATAGGAATCCACCTCACGCCCTTGATGCTGGTGCAGGTTGGTAACAAAGGCAGCGCCGGCGCGTCCGCCATTCAGGAAGCGAAAACCCGCCTGCTGGAATTGGGCGTACCCGAAGACGCCATCGCCTGGTACACCGCCGACGAACCCAACGATGACTTGCTGGCGGTCGCGCTGGACGAAAGCAAGGAAGTGTTGCTGTTCAAAATGGCCGTGGCGCTGGGATTCGACGCGCCGCGCGCCTTTACCGTGGTGTCCATGCGCGGAGCCAAGGATACTGACTTCGGTGTTCAAGTGGTCGGGCGCATCTTGCGCATGCATCGCCGACTGCAATCCAAAGCTCTGGATCAATCCCTGCCGGCGTTATTGCGCTGTGGCTACGTCTTTCTGGCCGAAGCGGAAAGTCAAAGCGGCTTGATCAGTGCGGGCGAGAAGATCAACGCCATTCAAACCGATTTATCGAAAATCAGTCCGTATACGATGGTGGTGCGCATCGCCGATGAAATTCAAGTTCAGGTAACCGAGAACGGGCAAGCGGCCTTATTGCCGCAATCGTATACGCCGCCGATCTGGGAACCGGCAGCCAATAATGAATCTGAAGCCAAAGCGGCGGATGTTCGTGATCCGTGGGATTTGGGAATCACGCCAACCCTGCCCGGTTTCGTTCCGCCCTGGACCGGCAAGCGTCCCGATCTCAACCAAGGCGAATCCCGTCAACCCATGGCGTTTCTCCCCAGCAACGCGCTTTACCCGCTGCGCGAAGGAGCGCCGCTGCGTTTTCAAACCGAACGCTTGCCCTTGTCCACCGACGAGTTGGTAAAAGGAATCGGGGCGCATATCAAACTGAATGCGGACGTATTGAATGCCGGATTGCGCCGGAGCATCAAAATCACCCGGAAAACGATCACCGATATTTTCGGTAGCCATCAAGAGGTGGTGGATACCGTGCAGGCCAGGCTTTCCAATGCCCAACTGGCCCGTCGGGCGCAGCGCGTCTTGTGCGACGCGCAGTATTACGATCCGCGTGATTTGGAAGCAGCGTTGCTGTCGCGGTTGCGGCTGGAATACAACGAGCACCAGGGCATCGGCCTATCCGATGAAGAATTGCGCCGCGCCCTAAATCTGATCCTGGCGACTTTTCCCCACCTGTTGCGCGACGCGGCCCGAACCTGCGCAGCGCGCAACAAGGAAATCGTGGAAGCCGCGCCCTTGCCCGATTCTGTGGAAATGGCGGCGGGCGTACAGCGGTCCCGGCTGAATGTCTACGGCGTCATGCCGCCCGACCTGAACGAGCACGAACGGCAGTTTGCCGAACTGCTCGACGCCGATGCGGCGGGAACGGTGTTGTGGTGGCATCGCAACGAGCCGCGCAAGCCGTGGTCCATCGGTATCGTGCTGCCCGATGGCGACCGCTATTTCCCCGATTTTGCCGTCGGCGTGAACGGGCGCGCTCGCGGTGGGGGCGTGCTGCTGGTCGAAATCAAGGGCGGGCATCTTTTGCAGAGCGAAGAGACTTTGGAGAAAGCCGTCGCCGCGCATCAAATCTATGGCCCGCCGGTGATGCTCACGCGGCGCGACGATGGGAGCTTTTGGATCGTGCGCTACATCGAAAACAAAAATCGCGTTGAGGAAGATCAAGCCTTTCGCGTGGAAAACATGGCGCAGTATTGAACAAATAACCGATTAAACAATCACTTCATGCCTCTATTAAGCATTGACAACCTTTCCATCGCCTTCGGCGCCGAAAAGCTGCTGGATGGCGCCAGTTTCCAACTCGACGCCGGCGAACGGGTCTGCCTGATCGGCCGCAACGGTACGGGTAAAACGACCCTGCTGCGATTGCTAGCCGGCGAGTTGCAGCCCGACGGCGGCGAGATCTGGCGTCAGCCCAGTTTGCGCGTCGCCACCCTGGCGCAGGAGTTGCCGGCGGATACCACCGCTACCGTGTTCGAGGTCGTGGCCGGCGGGCTGGAAGGGCTGGGGGCGCTGCTGGCCGAGTATCACGAAGCCGCCATCCAACTCGCCCATGCGTCCACGGCCGAGGGGATGCGCAAGATGGAACGGCTGCAACACGACTTGGAGGCACGCGACGGCTGGCGTTGGCAACAACGGGTCGAAACGGTCATCAGCCGCCTGCAATTGCCCGCCGACGCGCCGCTGGTGGAACTGTCGGGCGGCTGGCGGCGGCGGGTGTTGCTGGGCCGGGCGCTGGTCCGCGATCCCGACGTGCTGTTGCTGGACGAGCCGACCAATCACCTCGACCTGGAAACCATCCAGTGGTTGGAAGACGAACTGCTGGAATTTCGCGGCGGGCTGCTGTTCGTCACCCACGACCGCGCCCTGTTGCAACGCTTGGCGACCCGCTTGCTGGAACTGGATCGCGGCGTGCTGACCTCCTGGCCGGGCGACTACGCCGCGTTCCTGGAAAAGAAAGCCGCTCTACTGGAAGTCGAAGCCCGGCACAACGCCAAATTCGACAAGAATCTGGCCCAGGAGGAAGCGTGGATTCGCCAGGGCATCAAAGCCCGCCGCACCCGCAACGAGGGCCGGGTGTTGGCGTTGCTGGCCCTGCGCGAGGAACGCCGTCAGCGCCGCGAACAACTCGGCAAGGCCACTTTCGCGCTGGAGCAGGCGGAAGCCTCCGGCAAGCTGGTGATCGAGGCGCAAAACGTCAGCTACGCTTGGCAGAACGAGCCGCTGATCCGCGCTTTCTCGACGCGGATCATGCGCGGCGACCGCATCGGCTTGATCGGCCCCAACGGTTCCGGCAAAACCACCTTGTTGAATCTGTTGCTGGGACGCCTGCCGCCGAACGTCGGCCAAGTCCGGCACGGGACCAAACTGGAAATCGCCTACTTCGATCAACTGCGCGAGCAACTGGACCCGGAACAAACCGTGCTGGACAGCGTCGCCGGCGGGCGGGAGATTCTGGAAATCAATGGCCAGCGCCGCCACGTCATCGGCTATCTCGGCGATTTTCTGTTCACCGCCCAACGGGCGCGCTCCCCGGTCAAATCCCTGTCCGGCGGCGAGCGCAACCGGCTGTTGCTGGCGCGGCTGTTCACGCAACCGGCCAACCTGCTGGTCATGGACGAACCGACCAACGATCTCGATTTGGAGACGCTGGAACTGTTGGAAGAACTGTTGCTGGACTACACCGGGACTTTGCTGCTGGTCAGCCACGACCGGGCGTTTCTGGACAACGTGGTGACCAGTTGCCTGGTGTTCGAGCCTGATGGCGGCATCCGCGAATACGTCGGCGGTTACAGCGACTGGCTGCGGCAACGACCCGCGCCGGAACCGGCTCCCGCCGCCAAGCCGAAGCCCGCGCTCACGCCCGCGCCGAAACCATCGCGACCGGCTGCGTCCGGCAAGCTGGGCTACAACGAACGGCGGGAACTGGAGCGGTTGCCGGCCCGCATCGAGGCGCTGGAACAGCGACAACGGGATCTGCATGCTCTGACTGCCGACCCGGCGTTCTACAAGCAGGAACCGGCGGCGATCACCCGACGCATGGAGGAATTGCGGGCCTTGGAGACGGAACTGGATGCGGCCTACGGGCGCTGGGAAGCGTTGGAAGCGCGGGAGCGGTGAACCCGACGCCTTCAGGTCACTGGTCGCCGTTCGTTCAGAAACGGTTGCAGCAACAGGCCCGCTAGCGTGGTTGCCCGCCGGTCGCGAAAATACTCCAGCCCGATGGTCATGCCGGCGTGACCATCGCGGGGCTGGTCTCGATAGGTGCCAAACAGCCGGTCCCACCACGGCAGGTTGAAACCAAAGTTGCTGTCGGTTTCCTCGACTCGCACCGAGTGATGGACCCGGTGCATGTCGGGCGTCACCACCAGCCAGCGCAGCGCCCGATCCCAGCGCTCCGGCAGGCGGACGTTGCCGTGATTGAACATCGCGGCAGCGTTCAGGATCACTTCGAACAGCATGACCGCCGCCGCCGGCGCACCTAGCGACATCACCACCGCCAGTTTGATCAGCATGGACAGCACGATTTCCAGCGGGTGGAAGCGCAGGGCGGTGGTGACATCAAAATCCAGGTCGGTATGGTGCATCCGGTGCAGCCGCCACAGCAGCGGCAGTTTATGGAACAACACGTGCTGGGCATAAATCACTAAGTCCAGCGCCAGCAGGGAGGCGACGAAGGCCAGCCCAAACGGCGCATCGAGCACAGGGAACAGGCCCCAGTCCTTCGCTTCCGCCAGTCCCGCCGCGCCGACCGCCAGCACCGGGAACACCAGCCGCACCACCAGACTGTCCACCACGACGATGCCGAGATTGGCCGGCCAGCGCCGGATGCGCGGCAGGCTCGGGGACCGGCGCGGCTGGCGCCATTCCCACAGCATCATCAGGAACAGCACGACGAAGAAACAGCCCAGGCGGATGGCGGATTCGTAGCGTAGCAGGTCGATCATGGGCGAAATTGTCCGGCAACGGTTGGAAGCGGTTGAGGCGAGGGCGGTCATGGCTTGGGTTATAATCCGGCCTCACTCTGAATTGAGGATGCGCGACGATCTTTGACCGTCCGCCCTGGAGGATATCACCGTGTCCCGATTGCCCCAGATCGTCGTCGGCCAGTTTCCCGGCGCCCGTCCGCGCCGGATGCGCCGCGATGACTTTTCCCGCCGGTTGGCGCGGGAGACCGTACTCACCACCGCCGATCTGATCCAGCCGCTGTTCGTGATCGAGGGCGAACAGCGCCGCGAACCGGTCGCCTCGATGCCGGGTGTGGAGCGGCTGAGCATCGACCAATTGTTGCGCGAGGCCGAGACGCTGGCGACGCTGGGCGTGCCGGCGGTGGCGCTGTTTCCGGTGACGCCGCCGGAGGCAAAGTCGCTGGACGCCGCTGAAGCCTATAACCCCGATGGGCTGGCGCAGCGGGCGGTGCGGGCGCTGAAGGCGACTCTGCCCGAACTGGGCGTGATTACCGATGTGGCGCTGGACCCGTTCACCAGCCACGGTCAGGACGGGTTGGTGGACGAGTCCGGCTATGTGCTCAACGACGAAACCGTGAGTGTACTGGTGCGGCAGGCGCTGTCGCACGCCGAAGCGGGCGCGGACATCGTCGCGCCATCGGACATGATGGACGGGCGCATCGGCGCGATCCGCGAGGCGCTGGAATCCCACGATTTCGTCCATACCCGCATCCTGGCCTATTCCGCCAAGTATGCCTCCAGCTTCTACGGTCCGTTCCGCGACGCGGTCGGGTCGGCGGGCGCGCTGGGCAAGGGCAACAAGTACAGCTATCAGATGGACCCGGCCAACAGCGACGAGGCGTTGCGCGAGGTGGCGATGGACCTGGAGGAGGGGGCGGATATCGTCATGATCAAGCCCGGAATGCCCTATCTGGACATCGTCCGCCGGGTCAAGGACCAGTTCGCCGCACCCACCTTCGTCTATCAGGTCAGCGGCGAGTACGCCATGCTGCTGGCCGCCGCCCGCAACGGCTGGCTGGACGAGCGGGCGGTGGTGCTGGAATCGCTGCTGGGCATCAAGCGGGCCGGGGCGGACGCGATTCTGACCTATTTCGCCAAGCAGGTGGCAGGTTGGCTGCGAGCATCCTGAAAAGCTGGAAGATCCTGTTGCTGGCCGCGCTGGGGGTCGCACTCAGCCTCTTCTTTCTGGCAATCATGCGCCCGCCCGGCGGCCAGTCTTCCACGCCGGGTCAGGACCTGCCTTGGCAGGTTATCGCCAGCCCGGACGGCGCAACGCTCACCGTGTTTGGTTTGACCCTGGGCCAGAGCACGGTGCGCGACGCCGTGGACAAACTGGGCCGGCGCTACGAACTGGGCGTGTTCCAGAACCCGGAGGGTCGTTCGAGTCTGGAAGCGTATTTCCGGGATGCGGTGGTCGGCGGGCTGAACGTCCGGCTGGTGCTGGCGGCCCGTTTGCCCGAGCCGATGCTGGATGGGTTGCGTGGCCGCGCCGGCGCTGGCAAGCCCACCGCCGACGGCGGCCGGCGCTATCCGGTGGCCGAAGCCGATACGACTCTGGGACTGGAGGCGGTCGTCACCGCGATCACTTATATGCCAGTGGTCAAGTTCGACGCCGAACTGGTGCGCAAACGCTTCGGCGAACCCACTGAACGCATCGCCGCCCAGGACGGAACGCACTGGCTGTATCCGGCGCTGGGGCTGGACTTGCTGCTGGGCGGCAACGGCGAGGCGCTGTTGCAATACGTCCCGCCCGTGGAATTTGAACGGCGGTTGCGGGTGCCGCTGGGCCAGAACTGAGGAAATGAGGAACATGACGATGCAACCCGATCAGTACGCCGTGATGGGCCATCCGATCGCGCATAGCCAGTCACCGCGCATTCATGCCCTGTTCGCGATCCAAACTGGCCAGAATCTGGAATACCGCGCCATTTTGGTGGAGCCGGGCGGGTTCGCGGCGGCGGCGCGGGCGTTCCGGGACGCGGGCGGCAAGGGTTTGAACGTCACCGTCCCGTTCAAACAGGATGCCTGGGTGTTCGCCGACGTGCTCAGCGCTCGCGCCGAGCGGGCCGGAGCGGTCAACACGTTGAGTTTTGAATCGACCGGCGCGCGGGGCGATAACACCGACGGGCCGGGACTGGTGCGCGATCTCAAGGTCAACCACGGCTGCGCGCTGGGGGGCCGGCGCATCCTGCTGCTGGGCGCGGGCGGCGCGGCGCGGGGGGTGTTGCAGCCCTTGCTGGCGGAACAGCCGGCGCAACTGGTCATCGCCAATCGCACCGCCGGCAAGGCGGCCGAACTGGCGTTGCGCTTCGGCGATCTGGGGTCGGTGTCCGGTTGCGGCTTTGCCGACTTGGCGGGGCGGTCGTTCGATCTGATCATCAACGCCACGGCCGCCGGGCTGAACGACGCCGCGCCGCCGTTGCCGGACGGGGTGCTGGCGGCGGACGGCTGGTGCTACGACCTGATGTACGGCCGCGAACCGACCGCCTTCGTGCGCTGGGGGCGGGAGCGGGGCGCGACCCAGTCCCTGGACGGTCTGGGGATGCTGGTGGAACAGGCGGCGGAAGCGTTCCACCGGTGGCGCGGGGTTTGTCCGGAGACGAAACCGGTTATCGCGGCGCTGCGGAGCGGATGAATCGAGGTTCACTCCGCCAGCAACACCGGCGTCAGCAGCGCGATGGTTTCGGCCAGTTCGCAGGCCGCGCCGAGGGTATCGCCGGTCATCCCACCCAAGCGCGCCATCAACCCATGGCGCCAGCCGATGAACCCGACGCCCAGCGCGGCCAGCAGCACGCCACCCTGCCATTCCAGGAAAGCGACGGTCGCGACGGCGATGAGCAGCACCAGCAGGCTGCAACTCAAGCGAGGCAGATGGTTGGCGTAGGGCGCCCCCAGGCCATCGGGGCGGATGTAGGGCGTGGTGATCAGCAGCAGGAGGATGACGGCGCGACCCAGCACGGGGGCCAACAACAGGAGGACGCGGGCGTCGCCGGCCAGCAGCGCTTGCAGGGCGGCGAACTTGGCCAGCAGCACCAACACGATGGCGACGATGGCGATCGGGCCGCTGCGGGGGTCTTTCATGATCGCCAGGGTCCGGTCGCGGTCGCCCCGACCGCCGATCCAGGCGTCGGCGGTGTCGGCCAGCCCGTCCAGATGCAACCCGCCGGTCAGCAGCACCCAGGCGGCCAGCACCAGCGCCGCCAGCACGCCGGGATCGACCAGCCACAGCGCGGCGTGCAGTCCGGCCAGCAGTGCGCCGACGAGCAGTCCCACCACCGGGAAGAACAGCACCGACAGTCCCAGTTCCTCGGGCTGCGGCGGGCGGCTGGACGACGGGACCGGCAGCCGGGTCAGCAGTTGCAAGGCCAGCGCGAAAGCGCGAATCATGCCAGTCGGCCGTTGTGGAACGCCAGATGCGGGTCGGCCTCCGGATCGCGGTGTTGGCGGATGCGGCTGAGCGCGGCGAAGGGGACTTCGATCCGCCAGATCCGCCGCACCGGCATGTCCAGCAGTTGGCGCAGAATCATGCGGATGGTCCCGCCGTGCGCCACCAGCAAGACATGGCGACGGTGGTAGCGCTGCATCAGCTCGTTCCAGGCTCGACGGATGCGCCGGTCGAAAACTTCGACCGGTTCGCCGCCCGGGATCGGATGGGCGACCGGGTCGCGCCAGAATTGCGCGATCGCCAGCGGATCGGTCGCGTGAACGTCGGCGACCGCTCGCCCCTCCCAGACCCCGAAGCTGATCTCGCTGAAGCCGTCCACGATCTCCAGCGGCCGGCCCAGCCGCTCGGCCAGTTCGTGGGCGAAGGCGGCGCAGCGGATCAGCGGCGAACTGATGATGGCCTCCCACTCCTGATAGTCGCCGACCGCCGCGCGCATCTGTTCCCAGCCGCGTGGGCTGAGCGGATCGTCCACCGCCCCCCGAAACATCTGGCCGCCTTCCGGCTCGCCGTGCCGCAGCAGATCCACAAGGGTGAAGTCACCGCTCATGCCCGCGAGACTCCGGCTTCGGCGAAGGTGGCCATGCCGGCGTGTAGGGCGGCGGCGGCGCGCAGGATCGGCATGGCCACGGCTGCGCCGCTGCCTTCGCCCAGCCGCATCCCCAGGTCGAGCAATGGTTTCGCCTCCAGCGCCTCCAGCAACCGGCGGTGACCGGGTTCGGCGGAGCAGTGCGAATAAAAGAGCCAGACCGTCAGTTCCGGTCGCAGCCGCGCCGCGACCAGGGCGGCGGCAGTGGTGATGAAGCCGTCCACCAGCGCCGGCAGGCCCAGTTGGCCGCAGCGCAGATAGGCGCCCACCAGCGCGGCGATCTCGAAGCCGCCCAGCCGTTGCAGCGCGGTCAGCGGTTGGTCGCTGCGGTGATGGGCCAGCGCCCGTTCGATCACCAACGCCTTGTGGTTGACGCCGGCGGCATCCAGGCCGGTGCCGGGTCCGGCGAGGTGCGCGGCGGGCAGGCCGAGCAGCGAACCGGCGATAGCGGCGGCGCTGGTGGTGTTGCCGATGCCCATTTCGCCGCCGACGAACAGCCGCGCGCCGTTGATCGCGGCCCGCTCGGCGGCGTCGTGGCCGGCCGCCAGGGCCTCGTTTAATTGCTCGACCGTCATCGCCGGTTCGTGGACGAAGTTGGCAGTCCCCGGTCCAACCCGCGCGTCCAGCACCCCCGGCAGTTCCTCCAGGGGTTGCACGGTGCCGACGTTGACCACTTCCAGCCGGGCGTCCCATGCCCGAGCCAGCACGCTGATGGCCGCGCCGCCCCGTGCGAAGTTGCGCACCATTTCGGCGGTGACCACTTGCGGGAAGGCGGACACGCCCTCGGCGACCACGCCGTGATCGCCGGCGAACACCGTGATCCAGACTTTGTCCATCCGTGGCTGTTGGGTGCCCTGCATCGCGGCCAGCGTCATGCCGAGTTCCTCCAGTCGGCCCAGCGAGCCAGGAGGCTTGGTCAGTTGCGCCTGTCGTTCGCGGGCGGCAGTCAGGACGGCGGAATCGGGGGTGGCGATGGGAGCGTCATACCAGGGATGGTTCATGCAGGACAGTCCTTGAGGGTAAGAGGGAGACCGGCGATCACGAAGCTGACCCGGTCGCAGCGGTCGGCGACCGCTTGGTGCAGACGGCCCGCTTCGTCGCGGAACCGGCGGGCCAGCGGGTTGGCGGGGACGATACCCTGGCCGACTTCGTTGCTGACCAGCAGGAGATGGCCGGGCAGGGTGGGCAGCGTGGTTAGCAGGGCCTGGGTTTCGGCGGCCAGCGCGTCGTCGCCGGCGGCCAGCAGGTTGCTAAGCCACAACGTCAGGCAGTCCACCAGCAGGCAACGGTGCGGGGCGGCGTGGGCGCGGAGGGCGGCGGCCAGCGCCAACGGTTCCTCGACCAGCCCCCAACTACCGGGTCGTTCGACGCGGTGGCGGGCGATGCGCTCGGCCATTTCCGCGTCGCCGGCCTGGGCGGTGGCGAGATAGATCACGCTTGGACCGCTGGCGGTCGCTCGGCGCTGGGCGAAGGCGCTCTTGCCCGAGCGGGCGCCGCCAAGGATGAATTCTTTCATGTCAAAGAGTTATGGTTATTTTACCAGCGCCCGTTGCAGGCGGCATGGCCTATTATCGTCGATTTCGGCGGATTGCCAAACCAGGCGGGCGCAAGACGGTCGCGCGGCTTGCTATGATTCGCGGACACTGTTCGCAAGATTTTAACTCGCAATGATCTGTTCCGATGGAATGACCAAGCCCTTCACCGACCATTTCGCCGCCATCGCCGCCGACTACGCGGGTTTTCGTCCCACCTATCCGGCGACGCTGTTTGCATGGCTGGCGGAGATCGCGCCCGGCCGCGCCCTCGCCTGGGACTGCGCGGCGGGGAGCGGGCAGGCCTCGCGCGATTTGGCCGCCCATTTCGAGCGCGTCATCGCCACCGATGCCAGCGCGGCGCAAATCGCCGCCGCCGTTCGGCATCCGCGAGTGGAGTATCGGGTCGCCCCGGCGGAGGCTTCCGGATTGCCGGAGGCGGCCGTCGATCTGATCGCGGTCGCCCAAGCCCTGCACTGGTTCGATCTCGACCGCTTTTACATCGAGGCGCGGCGGGTGCTGAAGCCTGGCGGCGTGCTGGCGGCGTGGAGCTATGGCGTGCTGGCGGTGGCGGGCGAAGCGGTGGATGCCCGAGTGCGGACGTTCTACCGGGAAACCGTTGGCCCGTATTGGCCGCCGGAACGCCGGCATGTGGAAAGCGGCTATCGGACGCTGCCGTTTCCCTTCGCCGAACGGGAGGTCCCAGAATTTCACATGGAAGCGTTCTGGAACCTGCTGGAACTGCTCGGCTATTTTCGGAGTTGGTCGGCGACGGCGCGCTACCTCGCGGAACGGGGCCACGATCCGGTGGCGGCGCTGGCGGCGGAACTGGCGCCGCTCTGGGGTTCGCCGGGCGACCGCCGGCGGATCGTTTGGCCCTTAGCGGCGCGGGTGGGGTACGTTCCGTGATTTGGCTAAAAATTCTGCGACTGAACTTTGATGAAGTTGACCCAACGATGCGCCGTGCTATACCTAAATATTATCAGGAAACTGGCTTGAACCACCGGTGGATGATCGAGGCGTCGCTCGACAATAAAATCAGGGGGAATGGTGATGAACGGGTTATTCGCGCCCATCAGGTTATTTCGATTGGTTCTTCTGGGCTTGGCGCTGGGGCTGGCGGGGTGCGCCCATCAAGTCTCGTTTCAGGATGTCGGTTACAGCACGGGCGCTCAGCGAACCGGGATGGGCATCGTGGTGGTGATCGATCAGGATACGCTGAATCGAAAGACTTCGATCCGTTCCGCCATGACCGGCCTCGCGCACAACTGGGAGGTAGAGCCGGGGCAAATGCTGAAACAGGTGGCGGATATCGAGTTGCCGCAGATGTTCGATCCCTACGAACAGGTTTCCGGCGATGGGGAATCCCGGTCGAACGGTCGAAGCCTGATTTTGGAGATGACGGTTCCCGGTTACGATTTCGCCGATTTTCGCGCCACGATTACCGTTCGCGCCATCGCCCGCGCTCCAACGGGCCGGGTGCTGTTCGACAAGACCTATACGGAACAGGGCGATACGCAGGGCGGGAAAATGTTCTGGGGCGGAGCGTTCGCCATGAAATCCGCCATCCGCCAGTCCTCGCTGGACGCCTACCAGAAAATCTTTCAGGCCCTGCGTGGCGACCTGAACAATGCGCTGAGATCCGGAGCGGCTTGACGGATTCCAGTCCTGGAGAGGGCGCATGAGTTCGGCGATGGAAGCGTTATTCGACGACAGCGACCGCGATTTCCATCCCGCACTGATCGGTCTGGGCCGGCGTGGTTGCGACTGCGTGCAACGTCTGCGCCGGGCCGGCTTGGCCGATGCCCATGCGTTCCTGATCGACCATGAGCCCGATCCGGATTTGGCAGAGGAGGCCGCGCCCCTGGAACAGACCTGGTTGATTCCCAACGCCGCGACCGTGCCGGATTTCTCGGCGTGCGGATTGCTGGGGGTGGTGATCGTCGGCGCCGAACATCGGGACAAGAGCGAGCAACTCAGTCTCCGGTTGGGTCTGCTGAAGGAACGGCCGACGTTGTTGCTGGGCGTGGTCTTGCCACCGCCCGCCGGCGAGCGGAACCGGTTGAAGCCGGAACTGCTCCGGGAACTGGATGGCGTGGCGTACTGGTCCGCCGATCCGGGGTTGCCCGCATCGTGGGCGTTGCCGCAAGCCGCCGTGGCCGATCTGGTGAATGCGGTGTTCGCACCTGGGCCGATCGAGACCGATCTTGCCGATTTGATCGCCGTGTTCGGCGGCGCCCGATCGGTCCTGATCGCCAGCGCGACGCGAGAGCGCCCAGCGGACCCGGAGCGGATGGAGGCGGCGGCCCATGCTGCGCTGGCGGAGTTGTACGAGCGGGGATTCGAGCCCGGTCGGGCCACGGGGATGCTGATCGTCGTGCGCGGTGTGGACGACGCGGGCGTCGCGGCGTGCGCGCCGGTGCGCCAGATGTTCCAGGATATTCTGCCGGACAGGGCCACCATCGCGCTGGCCGCGCCCGGCGGCGAGGGGTGGGGGGAACGGATGCGGGTGAGCCTGTTCGCGGTGGGAGCGTTTGCCGGGGTGGGGCATTGAACGGGCGCCGCGCTGATTCCCACGCTGCCGCGAGCGGTCTCTGGCAACCTGGCTATTTTCGGTCAATCGATGAACTCATGCCGGGCCGGAGTGGACAATGAGCAAAGGCGGTCTCGCCACTAATCTGTTTTCTCATCCGGCTGACATCCTTGACCTGATTCTGGATATTATCCCCCAAGGGATCGTGATGGTGGACAACACCTATCGGACGCTGGCGTTTAATCGTCCGATGTTCGACATCTTCTGCTTGCCACCGGACACGTTCCATGTCGGTATGGATTTTCGTGACGTGCTCCGGATTTGGGCGCGACATACGGGTCAGGATGCCAAAATGCTCCAACGCGCCATCCGCGAATTGGATATGCCGGAGCCTTTCTCGTTCGAATTTCCACAGGATATTTTGGGTGAGCCACGTTGGTGTCTGCTGACGCACACCCCACTGCCGGGGGGCGGTTTCGTCCGCACCTTTACCGATATCACCGAGCACAAACGCCTGGAACAAGAGCTAGACCGCCTGTCGCGAATGGACTCGCTCACGGGGGCAATGACGCGCCGGGCCTTCGACCAGCGTTTCGCCGAGGAAATCGAGCGGGCGCGGCGTTTTGACCACCCGCTGACGCTGCTGGTGGCCGATCTGGACCACTTTAAGCGAGTTAACGACACCCGGGGGCATCACGCTGGCGACGTGGCTCTGCGCGGCTTTGTGTCCGTGTGCCGGGAAGAGTTTCGGAAATACGATCTGGTGGGGCGCCTCGGCGGCGAAGAGTTCGCGTTGTTGCTGCCCGATACCGGGATCGACGCCGCCAGGGTCGCGGCCGAGCGGCTGCGCGAGACCGTGGCCCGATGCCCCGTCGATCCCTGCGCCCCAGGACAGGCCTTTCACATCACCGTGAGCATTGGCGTCGCGCAACTGCGCGCCACGGATGACGCCGGCAAGCTCATCCAACGGGCCGATCAGGCGATGTACGCGGCCAAGGCGGCCGGGCGCAACAGCGTTCGGTGCGAAGAGGGCGCGGTTCGCGAACCCTGTGGCGATGCTGAATCCCAATAGGCCAGATCGATACCCACGTTGCGCCTCCCGGCCTTTCCCCCTAGAATGCCTACCCCTTGCGGCTCGTCCGGGCCGCGACTCCTTGCCTTACCGCTCGCGCGGAAGGCTGTTCCAAATCCGTAGGGAGCCCCGCATGCGTCATTATGAAATCGTGTTCATGGTCCATCCCGACCAGAGCGATCAGGTTCAGGCGATGATTGATCGCTACCGCGCGCTGATCGAGGAGGACGGCGGCAAGATCCACCGGCTCGAAGACTGGGGCCGGCGCCAGTTGGCCTATCCGATCAACAAGGTCCACAAGGCCCACTACGTGCTGATGAACGTCGAGTGCAGCCAGCCGGTGCTGGAAGAAATGCAGAGCGCGTTTCGCTTCAACGACGCCGTCATCCGCAATCTCATCATCCAGAGGGATGGCCCCGAAACCGAACCGTCACCGCTGATCCGGTCCCGCGACGAACGCGAGACCCGCGACGAGCGCGACGAGCGCGACGAACGCGACGAACGCGAACCCCGCGTCCGCCGCGCCGAGCCGGAGGACGACGAGGCCGAGGCCGAGGCCGACGACGAGGCGGCCTGATCCGACCTCTGGCCGCGCGCTGCCATGCCGTTCGCGCCGCCCGCCGACAACTGTCTGATCATCGTCGGCCAATTGGCCGGAGCCTGCGAAACCCGCGTCACGCCGGCCGGGGTGCCGGTCAGCCGTTTTCTGCTGGAACACCATTCCGGACAACAGGAAGCCGGCTTGCCCCGCGAGGCGCGCTGTCGGATTCCAGTCATGGCCTGCGGCGACGCGCTCGCCGGCATCGCCCGCCGGCTGGCGCCGGACGCCCGCGTCCGGGTCCGGGGTTTCGTCAGCCGCGCCAACCACCGCGAGGGCGAATACCGGTTGGTGCTGCACGCCGCCCACATTGACATTCTCGCTATCGAATCATCCGAGGGTTGACCATCATGTCGCGTTTCTTCCGTCGCAAGAAGTTCTGCCGTTTCACCGCCGAAGGCGTCAAGGAAATTGACTATAAGGACATCGCCGTCCTGAAAAACTACATCACCGAGACCGGCAAGATCGTGCCGTGCCGCATCACCGGCACCAAGGCTCGTTATCAGCGGCAGTTGTCGGTGGCGATCAAGCGCGCCCGGTTCCTGGCGTTGCTGCCGTTCTGCGACCGGCATTGAATCTGGACGGGACGGGAGCCATCACTGCCGCCGTCGTCCCGCGTCGTTCCCATGAAAGCGCTCGCTGCCTTCGTCATGCGCGGCCGTTCGACCGCCGCCCTGGTCGCGGCGGTCGCGGCCGTCCTGTTCTGGCTGTTCCCGCCGTTCCTGATCGTTTCGGGGGCGACGGTGGCGCTGGTGACGTTGCGGCGGGGCGCGGCCGAGGGCGCGTGGCTGATGGCGCTGGCCGGATTGGGCGCGGTAGCCCTGACCGGGCTGGCGCTGGGCACGCCGTGGCCGATGCTGGACGTACTGCCAACCTGTTGGCTGCCGGTGTGGTTGCTGGCCCTGGTGTTGCGCGCCACGGTGTCGCTGTCGCGGACCGTCCAGGCGGCGGCGCTGCTGGGCCTGCTGGGCGTGGCGGGTTTTTACCTGGTGCTGGGCGACCCGGCCATCTGGTGGAGCGGCGTGCTCGGCCAGTGGGAACAGGCGCTGGCGCCGCTGGCCCCCGCCGACCGGCCCACCCTGGATCAACTGCTGGCGCTGCTGAGGGAATGGGCGCCGTATCTGCCGGGCCAGGCGGTCGGCGCGGCGCTGCTGTTCGTGCTGGCCGGACTGTTGCTCGGCCGCTGGCAACAGGCGTTGCTGTTCAATCCCGGCGGCTTTCGTCCCGAATTTCATGAACTGCGGTTGGGTCGGCCCCTGGCGGCGCTCGCGCTGGCGCTGTTCGGCGCGGCCATGCTGTCCGGCTCGCCGCCGCTGAGCAACGCGGCGCTGGTGCTGAGTCTGCTGTATACCGTGCAGGGCGTCGCCCTGGTTCACGCCGTGGCGTTCAGGCGGCGACTGTCGCCCGCCTGGCTGCTGCTGTTTTATCTGTTGCTGCTGGTTCCCCTGCTGTCGCAGGGGGTGATGGCGCTGGGCGTCGCCGACGCCTGGGCCGACTTCCGCAACCGCGTCCGGCCGCGGGTGGACCAGCGCTGAGCCGCATTCGCGTATCCAATCGAATCCTGGAGCATCCGACGATGGAAATCATTCTGCTGGAAAAAATCGCCAACTTGGGCGCCTTGGGCGACCGGGTCAAGGTCAAGCCGGGCTATGCCCGCAACTTTTTGATTCCCAAGGGCAAGGCCACCGAGGCGACCGGGGCCAACCTGGCGCGCTTCGAGGCCCGCCGCGCCGAACTGGAGCGGATCGCCGCCGAGGCGCTGGCCAAGGCCAGGGCCCGCGCCGAGCAACTGGCCGAGCTGATCGTGACCCTGTCGGTGAAGACCGGCAGCGAGGGCCGGTTGTTCGGCTCGGTAGGTCCCGCCGACATCGCCAACGCGGTATCCGCCGCCGGCATCGAATTGCAAAAGCAGGAGGTGCGGCTGCCGACCGGATCGATCCGCCAGATCGGCGAGTACGACGTGGACCTGCACCTGCACGGCGAGGTCAGGACCCAGATTCGGGTCAATGTCATCGCCGAGGCCTGAGCGTTGCCCCTCGCGCCCGGCCCGGGGTAGGCTACACTGAACTGACCCCTCACGCCCCTCCCTCCGTCAGCGAGGGGTAGCCACCCGCCGGGCGCTCGTCACCTCTTCGCGGGAGGCTCGTGGCCGTCCGCCGGGTTTTTCTGGCGGGCGGCGGATCGCCGGTCTGGCTCCGAGAGTTCCGTCATGCAGCCCGTTTCCCCGTTTCCCACCCGCAAGGATGCCGCCGCCGAAGCGCTGCGGATGCCGCCGCACTCGCTCGAAGCCGAGCAGGCGGTGCTCGGTGGCCTGATGCTGGATAACACCACTTGGGATCAGGTGGCGGACCGCCTCGACGAGAACGATTTCTACCGCAACGATCACCGGCTGCTGTTCCGCGCCATCCGCCGCTTGGCGGAGAATGGCAAGCCCTTCGATCTGTTGACGCTGGCGGAGTGGCTGGAAGACAACGACCAGTTGGAGGAGGCAGGCGGCTTCGCCTATCTGGGAGTGATGGTGCGGGATACGCCCAGCGCCGCCAACGTCCGCGCCTATGCCGATATCATCCGCGAGCGGGCGATCCGCCGCGAACTGATCCGCGCCAGCACCGAAATCGCCGACAGCGCCTACGATCCTCGGGGCCGCGAGACCCGGGAGTTGCTGGACGATGCCGAGAAGCGGGTGTTCGCCATCGCCGAGCGGGGTTCCCGCGCCCGGCAGGGTTTCACCGACATCAAGAATTTGCTGGCGCGCACGGTGGAGCGGATCGATATCCTGTTCGAGCGCGACAGTCCCATCACCGGCATTCCCACCGGCTGGCAGGATTTCGA
Organism: Candidatus Contendibacter sp.; assembly: GCA_008933795.1. GTDB lineage: Bacteria > Pseudomonadota > Gammaproteobacteria > Competibacterales > Competibacteraceae > Contendibacter. Next base: position 24,656 of record WBUJ01000042.1, read on the forward strand.
CGAGATGACCGCCGGCTTGCAACGCGGCGATCTGATCGTGGTCGCCGGCCGGCCGTCGATGGGCAAGACCGCGCTGGCGATGAACATCGTCGAGTTTGCGGCGATCCAGGTGAAATGCCCGGTGGCGGTGTTCAGCATGGAAATGCCGGGCGAGAGCCTGATCATGCGGCTGGTGTCCTCGCTGGGACGGATCGACCAGCACAAGGTGCGCACCGGCCGGCTGGAGGAGGAAGACTGGCTGCGGCTGACCTCGGCGGTGACCATGCTGTCCGAGGCGCGGCTGTTCATCGACGACAGCTCCAGCCTGAGTCCGACCGAATTGCGGGCGCGGGCGCGGCGGCTGCACCGGCAGGAGGGGCAACTGGGGCTGATCGTGGTGGATTACCTCCAGTTGATGCAGGTGCCGGGCACCACCGAAAACCGCGCTACCGAAGTGTCGGAGATTTCCCGCTCGCTCAAGGGCTTGGCCAGGGAACTGTCGGTGCCGGTGCTGGCGCTGTCGCAGCTCAATCGCACCCTGGAGCAACGCGGCGACAAACGGCCGATCATGTCGGATTTGCGCGAATCGGGCGCCATAGAACAAGATGCTGATTTAATTTGTTTTATTTATCGAGACGAAGTCTACAATCCCGATAGCTCCGACAAGGGTAAGGCCGAGATCATTATCGGCAAGCAACGCAACGGCCCGATTGGGATGATCCCACTGACTTTCCTGGGGCAGTACACCCGTTTCGAGAGTTACATTTCCGAGACCCGGTTGATAGGCCAGCAGCAAACGCGATCGATGGGCCAGCAGCGCGATGATGTGGCTGCCAAAGCCAAACTTCCGAAACCTACTCAGTAATTCCGGCCATGAGTCGAGCAACCACGGTGCGTCTCGATCTGGGGGCGCTGGTTCACAATCTGCGACGGGTGCGGGCGGCCGCGCCGGGCCGGCGGGTGGCGGCCGCCGTTAAGGCCGAAGGTTACGGTCATGGTCTGGTTCGAGTCGCCCGCACCCTGGACGCCGACGCCTTCGCGGTGGCCGGCATCGAGGAGGCGCTGACCCTGCGCGAGGCGGGCGTTGCCCGGCCCATCGTGTTGCTGGAAGGCGTGTTCGAGGCGGCGGAATTGCCGTTGTGCGCCCGCCATGGCCTCGAAATCGCCGTTCACCACCCCGAACAGGGGCGGATGCTGGAAATGGCCCGCCTGGAACAACCGGTGCGGGTCTGGCTGAAGGTGGATACCGGGATGCATCGGCTGGGGTTGGAGCCGGAGACGGTGCCGACCCTTTTCCAGCGCCTGCGCGATTGTCCTTCCGCCCGAACGGACCTTGGCCTGATGAGCCATCTGGCGCGAGCCGATGAGCGGGACTGCGATTACACCCACCGGCAACTGCGAAAATTCGAGACGGCCACCGCCGGGCTGCCCGGCGAACGGTCGCTGGCCAATTCCGCCGGCATTCTCGGCTGGCCGCAAACCCATTTTGACTGGGTCCGGCCCGGCATCATGCTGTACGGCGCATCGCCGTTCGTGAACAGCCTGGCGCCCGATGAGGATTTGCGGCCCGTGATGACCCTGCGCACCCAACTGATCTCGATCAAGCGCCTGCGCCGGGGCGAGCCGGTTGGTTATGGTGGAACCTGGGTGTGTCCCGAAGACATGGCCGTAGGCGTAGCGGCGGTCGGTTACGGCGATGGTTATCCGCGCCACGCGCCGTCCGGGACGCCGGTATTGCTCAACGGCCGCGAGGCGGCGCTGATCGGGCGGGTCTCCATGGACATGATCACCCTCGATTTGCGCCGGCATCCCGAGGCGCGGATCGGCGATCCGGTGGTGCTGTGGGGCGAGGGCCTGCCGGTGGAGCGCATCGCCCAGGCCGCCGGCACAATTCCCTACACCCTGCTGTGCGGGGTGACGGCTCGGGTCAAGCGCGACGTGGTTCCCGCCGATGGCGAGTAAGGCTCGCACGATCTACGTCTGCGCTGAATGCGGGGCGCAGGCCAGCAAGTGGTCGGGGCAGTGCGGCGACTGCGGGGCTTGGAACACCTTGCAGGAAGCGCCGGCCGCGCCGCTGGCGGGTAAGGGCGGAGCCAAGTTCACCGGCTATGCCGGTTCGGCGGTGGCGGGCGAGGTGCGTCTCCTCTCCAAGGTGGACGCCAGCGCGGAAGTCCGCCAGTCCTGCGGCAATGGCGAACTGGACCGGGTGCTGGGCGGCGGGCTGGTCCACGGCTCGGTGACGCTGATCGGCGGCGATCCCGGCATCGGCAAGTCCACCCTGCTGCTGCAAGTGCTGGCGGTGCTGGCCGAGCGCGACCGGACCTTGTATGTCAGCGGCGAGGAATCGCCCCAGCAGATCAGCCTGCGCGCCCAGCGCCTGCAACTGTCCCGCGACCGCTTGCGGCTGTTGCCGGAAATCAACATCGAACGGGTGCTGGCGACCGCCGAGGTCGAGCAGCCCCGGGTGATGGTGATCGATTCGATCCAGACCGTGTACACCGAGCGGCTGCAATCGGCGCCCGGTTCGGTGGCGCAGGTGCGCGAGAGCGCGGCGCAACTGGTGCGCTACGCCAAGGCCACCGGCACGGCCCTGTTCCTGGTCGGGCACGTGACCAAAGAAGGCGCGATTGCGGGGCCGCGAGTGCTGGAGCACATGGTGGACACGGTGCTGTATTTTGAGGGCGATCCCAGCGGGCGGTTGCGGGTGCTGCGGGCGGTGAAAAATCGCTACGGCCCGGTCAACGAACTGGGCGTGTTCGCCATGACCGAGCATGGGCTGAAGGAAGTCAGCAACCCTTCCGCGATTTTTCTGTCGCGTCACGAGACGCCGGTGGCCGGCAGCGTGATCATGGTGACGCGGGAAGGCACCCGGCCGCTGCTGGTGGAGATTCAGGCGCTGGTGGACGAGTGCCATGGCGGCAACCCACGCCGGGTGACGCTGGGGCTGGAGCAGAACCGGCTGGCGATGCTGTTAGCGGTGCTGCACCGGCACGGGGGGGTGGCGATGTACGATCAGGATGTCTACGTCAACGCGGTCGGCGGAGTGCGGATCAACGAGACGGCAGCGGATTTGGCGGTACTGCTGGCGGCATTGTCCAGTTTCCGCGACCGGCCGCTGCCGATCGATCTGGTGGTGTTCGGGGAAGTCGGGCTGGCGGGGGAAATCCGGCCGGTGCCCAACGGCGAGGAACGGTTGCGCGAAGCAGCCAAACACGGTTTCAAACAGGCCATCGTGTCGCGCGCCAATCTGCCCCGACGCGGCGGGCGGGTGGAAGGGTTGGAGGTGCGCGGGGTCAGTCGGCTGGGCGAGGTGATGGGCGGGATTTGAGGCGGGTAGGTCAGGCACAGCCAGGTAGGTCGGGCACAGGATGTGCCCGATATGCACCGCCGCAACGACTGAACCTGTCGGGCAACGCTGCGCTTTTGCCCGACCTACATGGCGAGGGACTCCCCGAAAGGCGGGTTACGGGCTAAACAGTCTAGATCCGCTCTCATCGCCAATGGTTAAGGACTACCGGACAAAACCTGATCGGAGGAAAATCACGCAAGCTGCCAATTCAATCCAGCCCAGGAAACGTTTGGCGGATCGATCCAAGCGGCGGCCGATCCGCCCGAACTGCGCGAAGAAATTGTGGCAACGTTCCACCGCTTGGCGAATCTTGCCAACTCCAAGTCGTCGCTGGCCCCGCGAGGGGGCTTGCAAGCGAAAGCCGGCGGCCTGGGCGCGTGCCCGGCTGGGTCGATTGCCGTAAGCGCTATCGGCTTGGGCCGTGGGCAAGTTGCGCACATCGAGTTCCCCCAGGGCTCGGGTCGGTGCCGGTGGCGGCACCACCAACGCGGCCAGCAGGTTCTGGGTCTGGCACCCGTCGTTAGCGTTGGCGGGGGTCACGATCACCCCCAGGGGCATGGCCCGGCCGTCGCACGCGAGTTGCAGGGCCGTCCCACAGTTAGCGCGGTCCACCGGCGACGGTCCGGTTTGTTCGCCCCTTTTTTTGCCGGCTTTTTGGAGCCGTCGAGGAGGACCTGATCCCAGTTGATCCCATGCAGCGTTTGGTACCGTTCGGCCAACTGGCGCCAGGCGTGATGAAACACGTCAAGTGCCAGCCAAACTTTTAGCCGCCGCTGGACCGTTTTGTAGGACGGAAATCCGGCCGGGAGCATTTCCCAGGGAATCCCCGTGACCAGCACGTACAGCAGGGCATGGAAACAGTCCCGATCACTCTTAGGTGGACGACCGTTCCCGCACCAGATTCGGGGTGGCAAAATCGGCTCAAATAGCTCCCATACCTGGTCGGGTAGGCGGCGCGCAAAGTCTTTCAGTTGCATTGAAATTCACCAGGTAGCCAGATCAGTTTCACCTGAGACTGCTCGTATGAGGTTTTGTCCGGTAGTCCTAAGCGCATTCGGCAGGTAAATTCGAAGGGGATCATCACTACTCTCGCCGGTCCGGGCGTCTTCCAGGGGAGTCGCGGCGACGGCGGCTTTGCCACGCAGGCGACGCTGGGCGCCCCTCTAGCAGTTACGGTCGCCCCGGACGGCAGCGTGGCTGATTGGGGATACCGGTGGTGGTCGTTTTAA
>WBUJ01000043.1 GCA_008933795.1 Candidatus Contendibacter sp.
CCCCCAGACCCGCCGCCAGCAGCGCCGTCGCCAGCCCCGCGCTCGCCGTGAAAGCGGCTCGCGTCGAGCCGTCGTCGTCGTTCAGTACGAAAAGACTCAGCGCGTTGGGCAATGGCTCTTGGAGAAACCACCAGAGTTTGCCGAACGGATCGCGTTCGAACGCGATGCGCGCCGACGCCTCGAACGCGCCGGTCAGATACAACCCCTTGACGATAAGAAACGCGGAGGCGAGACCGGTGAACACGATGCCCAGGTGAACGCTCGTCCAGCGCAGGTTGTCCCCCCATGACCGCCCGCGCCGATCTGGCAGCGCCGCCGCGATGCCGACGCAGTAAAACAAACCGCTCGGCTGGTAAACCAGGGCGGCGAGCGCCATCAACAGCGTGGCCCCCGTCCAGCGGGATACCCGCCAACGTTCGTTGGCGCTATCCGCCAGCGCAAATCCGCTGAGCGAAAGCAGCGCCGCCACCGTGTAGGGCCAAGCGGTGGCCCAACTGGCGATCACCTGCGCCGCTGGCGCCAGGGATACCGTGGCTGCCGTGAAAGCCGCGGTGGCCAAACTCCAGCCCCGCCGCCGCAACAACCCAAACAGGAACGCCGCCACTAGTCCCAGCCCGATCGCGCCCGCGAACCGCAACCATTTGATCTCCCGAATCGAGTCGATGGTTGCAAAGGAGCTTTCGAGCAAAAACCCGTAAACCGGCCGCCCGTGCGAAGCGATGAAATGGATGATCTTGCCTGGTTGTTCGTGTGCTTCGCTACGGTTCGAGTAATCGTCGCGGAAGCCGAAGTGATGAAACGTGGTATTCCAGTAGGCAGCGAGTGGTAACGCGAAAAGCGCCAGCGCCCATGCGAACCATGGGATGGTTCGGGATTCCTGGCGCCAGCGGTCCAGCACGTTGCGCAGGAAAGGAAAAATCAGGAATGGCGGAGAAAAAGTCCGATTATTATTTGATGGCATCAGGATTTTCCACCTGACCCACGGCCCACCCGTTCCAGCCGCTGGAAACGGTACGGCCAGACGTGATCCGCATCCGCTGGATGCGCTTCCTCCCAGACCAGCCGCCAGTCCGGCTCGTTCCAGTCCGGAAACCAGACGTCGCCAAGCACATCCGCCTCCACCCGCGTGAGATACAGCCGCTCGGCCCGTGGCAGGGTCTGCCGGTACAACGTCGCCCCGCCGATGACCATGATTTCGGGAACCGCGCCGGCCAGTTCCACGGCTTCGTCCAGCGACCGCGCCACCGAACAGCCGGGCGCGCGACAGGCGGGATCGCGGCTCAATACGATCATCCGACGGCCCGGCAGTGGCCGACCGATGGATTCCCAGGTGCGCCGGCCCATCAGCAAGGGCTTGCCCATCGTGGTTTGCTTGAAGAAGCGCAAGTCCGCCGGCAGACGCCAGGGCAGGCGATTATCGCGGCCAATGACTCGGTTGCGCGCCAGCGCAGCGATGAGCGCCAGTTGCGGCGTCATGTCGGCGGCGGCAGGTCGATCGCCGGCACGCTCCAGGCGGGGACGCCGGGTTCATCCAGCCGGATCGCGGTCAGTCGGTTACCCCAGACGCAACCGCTGTCGAGGGCGTAAATGCCAGGCGCACGGTAATAGCCCAGCGCCGCCCAGTGGCCGAACACCAGGTTGAGACCGGCGTTGCGCCGGCCCGGCACGGCGAACCAGGGCAGCAGGCTCGGCTCCTGACCGCCGGGCGGCCCCTTTTCGCTGAGGGACAACGTGCCATCCGCCGCGCAGAACCGCATCCGGGTCAGGGCGTTGACGATGAAGCGCAGCCGATCGTAACCGGCCAGATCGTCCCGCCAGCGGCGCGGTTCGCCGCCGAACATGTGGGCCAGGAAATCCTCGCAATTTGGTCCGCGCAGGGTCGTTTCCAGTTCCGCCGCGCAACTCTGGGCCAGTTCCAAATCCCATTGTGGCGGCAGTCCGGCGTGAACCAGGGTGAAACCCAGGGCCGGATCGTGATGTAGCAACGGACGCCGGCGCAGCCAATCCAGCAGTTCGCCCTGGTCGGGCGCGGCGAGAATGGTGTGAAACGTGTCCTTGCGCTTGGGTTTGACCCGACCGGCGGCGACCGCCAGCAGGGTCAGGTCGTGATTGCCCAACACCGTCACCGCCCGCTCGCCCAGACCATGCACCAGCCGCAACACCTCCACCGAATGGGGGCCGCGATTGACCAGATCGCCGACCAGCCACAGCACGTCGGCGGCAGGGTCGAATCGCAACAGGTCGAGCAGGCGCAACAAGGGGTCGTGGCAACCTTGAACATCACCGATGGCGTAAACGGCCATGTTCGAACTCTCTTCAGGGCCTTGCCGGCGGCAACGACGGTAACTGGTCGAGAATGCGCCGGGCCACGCCCGGATAATCCTCGTCGAAATGATGGTCGCCTGGCATTTTTTCAACGATCACCCCCAGATCGGCCAGCTTCGGACAGATCGCATCCGCCTCGTCCGCGCCATGGATGCACAACCGCTTGAGTGTTTTCAGTTTCTCGATCTCCGGTCGCACCGGCTGATCGGTTGCGTCGGGTTTGTCGCTGATCCAATCCGCCAGGTTGAACTCGAAAGAGGCGTAGTCGGACAGACCCAGCAACGCCATCAGGTCGATGCGGTCCCGCAGTTCCTGGGGCAGGCGGTTGACGACCGCCGGCAGCACGTCCGCGCCGAACGAATAGCCGATCAATACGACCCGGTTCTTTTTCCATGCGTCCAGGTAGTAGCGCAGCGCTCGCTCCAAATCCAGCGCCACTTCATCCGGTTGGCGGGCTTTCCAGAAGTAACTCAGCGAATCCCAACCCACCACGGGCAGCCCGTTCCTGGCCAGTTCGGCGGTCACGGCGCGGTCAAGCAGCGCCCAGCCGCCGTCGCCGGAGAACATCACCGCCAGTTGCGGTCGGTCGGGACCGCCGGTGACCGGGACCTCGGTGAGCGGCGCGCCGTTGACGCTGGCGTCGGGCCGCACCTGCCGGACGATGCCGGGGTCCAGCCATTGCAGGAGAGCGGAGACTTGCGGCAGCCAGCTCCCGACTCCCGTCGCGCCGGGGATTTCGGCCAACCGGGCCAGTTGAATGGACTGGACGAATTGCGTGGCCGCTCTAGTATCGCAGGCCGGCCGATTTTGAAACACGAACCAAGTAGTCGGCAACCGAGCCACCGGCTTGAGCGCGATGCCCTTGCCGTCCGGCAAGGCCGTGCTCTCCAAACGCGCCGCGCCCGAGCACAAGGGCTTGCGCAACGGCAATTCCGGGCAGAAATCCACCCCGACCCCGGCATGAAAGCGGTCGTCCGGTCCCTGGGCCAGCGCCGCGTAGGTCAATGCCGCGCCCGCGCCGTAACCCAACAGGATGGGGGGCTGGTGGGTGGCGATGGGATAGCGTTGCTCCATCAATCGGTTCAAACGATCGAAGTCCGCCGCCGGGTCGGCGCAGGCGACCTCCGCCTGGTCCAGCCGGGTCAGGTAGTCGTTCAGGTCGATGCCCGCGACCACGTAATCCAGATCCGCAACTGCTTTTGCCGCCGCCGTCAGTTCGGCGTTCCAACCACCCTTCCCGGACGCGAAGAGAATAACGCCCTTGGGTTCGTCGGCGATGTGCCGGATGATCAGCTTGCCGAAGGTCGTATCGTCCAACGTCTCTTCGGCGGTCTCCGCCCGGACGGTGGCGGTCGCCAGCAGAACAGCGATCAGGCCCAGCATTCGCCATTGCCTGCGCATCGATGGGTTCCGCAGGGTCTTCATTTGCCGATCACTCCCTTAACACCGCCGGCGATCAATGTGGTCAAATCCGTCAACACCCGGGGCAACGCCAAGCCGCCCGGCGCCGCCAGATAGCGGGCTTCCCACCGGGGATTGAATTTATCCTTGTATTGGTGCAAGCCCCGGAAATTGTAAAACGCTCCACCGCCGCCAAACACCATCGCCCCGAACCGATTCCACAACGGTGCGAGGTTGCGATTCTGCAAGCCAGCCAATGGTGCCATGCCGAGATTGAACCACTCGTAACCCTGGTCGCGGCCCCACAACATGATCTGGATGAACAGATAATCCATCAAGCCATTGGGACTGTCGGGCGGATAACGCATCAAATCCACCGACAGTTCCTCACGCCCACCCCGCCACAGATTGGCGAAAGCGGCAATGTCCGCATCGCGGCGCACGATGGCGACCGGGCCGGTTGGCAAGTAGTCCTCGCGGTAAAACCCCAGCGAAAACCCCTTCTCCCGCGCGTTCTTCCCGCTCAGCTAGGCCTCGGACACCGCCCGCAGCCGGGGCAGCAGGTCCGACACAGCCGCTGCCTCCACCGCCGGAGTCACGGCCGAAAACAGCAGCACCGCGCCGAGCAGATCGGCGGCCGGCAGGCGGTCTCGCAGCAGCGCCAGCACCAGCGATTCGAACACGCCCAGCCCGCCCGGAACATGGCTGAGCAGGGCGGCAAAGCCGATTCTGGGTCAAGGCAGTGGCCGGCGGATGTAGCGCAGCGCCAGCCAGTCGTAGCCGGTGGTGACGAGATAGCTGAGCGCCGTGGCCAGCAGCGCCGCGAACAGTTGGGCGGGGGGCAACCGTTCCAGATCAGCAGCGACGTCTTGATAGCGATAGTCGGCCAGCGCCTGGTGCAATACCCACAGGGCGCCGGCGAACAGGATCAGGCCAATCAACGGCCCGGCATAGCGGGCGAACAGCGCTTTCATGGCAGGGCGAGAATAGCGTCCCGGTTGGTCCAGGACGCGACTCGGGCGGCGGCCATGGCCCGGGCCAGCCATTCATACTCGCCATGTTCAGCCGGATTGAGCGCGATCGTCCGGCGTTCCGGCAACGGAACCCGGAACACATGCTCAACATTCTCCATGGCGTCCGGCGCGTAGCGATGCCGCCAGGGCGGCAGGATCGGAAAGCGGTTGATTACGTTGCAGGCGACGATTTCCGCTTCGTCGCCCAGGCCGGTTTCCTCCCGCAATTCCCGCCGCGCGGCGTCCATCGGGTCGGTCTCGTCCCAGCGCAGGCTGCCGGTGACCGACTGCCAAAAATCGGGCGGCTGGCGGCGGCGCAACACCAGCACCTCGCCGGCCGCCGTGTACACCACCACCAGCACCGATTCCGGGCGTTTCCAGGATGACGACCTCTCCTCTCCCGCTGGCGGAACAGGGGTCGGGGGTGACGGCTGTGTTTCCAACCGCCTTCGCCCTCAGGGCGTGCGGCGCAGGCGGATGTTGAGATCGCGCAACTGCGCCTCGGTGACGGGGGCCGGGGCCTGGGTCAGCAGGCAGGCGGCGCTCTGGGTCTTGGGGAAGGCCATCACCTCGCGGATGGAACTGGCCCCGGTCATAAGCATCACCAGCCGGTCCAGGCCGAAGGCCAGGCCGCCGTGCGGCGGGCAACCGAACTTCAAGGCATCCAGCAGAAAACCAAACTTGGCCCGCGCTTCCTCGGGACCGATGCCCAGCAGTTCGAATACCGTGTTTTGCATCTCCTGGCGGTGGATACGCACCGAGCCACCGCCGATTTCGGTGCCGTTCAACACCATGTCGTAGGCTCGCGACAAGCAGCGTTCGGGATGGGCGCGCACCTGGGCGGGATCGTCGGTGCGCGGCGCGGTGAAGGGGTGGTGCAGAGCGTTCCAGCACTGCTCCTGCCCGTCCCACTCGAACATCGGAAAATTGACCACCCACAGCGGCGCCCATGCCCCATGCATCAGGCCGAGATCGTGGCCGAGCTTGATCCGCAGCGCGCCTAGGGCGTCGTTGACCACCTTGGCGGAATCGGCCCCGAAGAAGATCAGGTCGCCGTTTTCCGCCCCGGTGCGGGTGAGAATCTTGGCCAGCGTCTCGTCGGGCAGGAATTTCACGATCGGCGCCTGCAAGCCCTCGCGACCGGCAGCGACATCGTTGACCTTGATGTAGGCCAGTCCCTTCGCGCCGTAGCGGCCGACGAACTCGGTGTAAAGATCGATCTCGCGCCGACTCAGTTTGCCGCCGTTCGGCGTCCGCAGCGCCGCAACCCGGCCGTTGGGATCGTTGGCCGGCCCGGAGAACACCTTGAATTCGACGCCCGCCATCAAATCCGACAGTTCGGTCAATTCCAGCGGAATCCGCAAATCCGGCTTGTCGGAGCCATAACGCTGCATCGCGGTGTCGTAGGGCATCCGCGGGAACGGGTTGGGCAGTTCCACGTCCAGCACGACCTTGAACATCCGTCGGATCATTTCTTCCATCAGGTCGGTAATGGCCTGCTCGTCCATGAACGAGGTTTCGATATCGAGCTGGGTGAATTCCGGCTGGCGGTCGGCGCGCAGGTCTTCGTCGCGGAAGCAACGCACCACCTGATAGTAGCGATCCAGGCCCGCCATCATCAGCAATTGCTTGAACAACTGCGGCGACTGCGGCAGGGCGAAGAAACTGCCCGGATGGGTGCGGCTGGGCACCAAATAGTCGCGGGCGCCTTCCGGGGTGGCCTTGGTCAGCATTGGGGTTTCGATGTCCATGAAACCGTGCTGCTCCAGAAACTGGCGCAGCACGCTGATGACGCGGGTGCGCAGCCGTAGCCGCTCCTGCATCTCTGGCCGGCGCAGGTCGAGATAGCGGTAGCGCAGCCGCACTTCCTCGGAAGTATCCTCGTCGTCGAGTTGAAACGGCAGCGGCTCTGACCGGTTGAGGATTTCCAGGTCGCGGGCCAGCACCTCGACCGCGCCGGTGGCCAGATTGGGATTCTCGGTGCCCTCGGGCCGCCGACGCACGCGGCCAGTCACCCTCAGGACGTATTCGTTGCGTACCCGTTCGGCATTGGCGAAGGCATCCGGGGTATCGGGATCGATCACTGCCTGCACCAGACCCTCGCGGTCGCGCAGGTCGACGAAGATCACGCCGCCGTGATCGCGGCGGCGGTGCGCCCAGCCGCAAAGGGTGACGTCTTGATCCAGCAAGGTCTCGGTGACCTGGCCGCAATAGTGGCTGCGCATGGTGTCCGGTTTCCGTTTTGCGGGGCGAAATCCCAAGAACGGGAACCGCCGATTTCAAGGGCGGAAATGTTACGGATTCAAACCGCAGCCTGCAACCTCGATGACAGCAGGCTATTGCGCCATGTCCACCCCTTTGATCGAATTGCGCAACCTGGAAAGCAGGTTTACCACCTCTCCCGAGATTTGCCTGAACTTGCCAGAAGCCATCTCAACTTTCGCTTCATCCACTTTATTGGCGTTCACCAGGTCGATCACCTGGCCAACGGCAAGATGAAACTGCCTGTGCTTCTCTCTTAGCTCGGCGAATCCCTTGACATTCCCATGCAATTGATTCCCTTCGCCATGTATCCATTTTCCAAGAGCACAGACATTATCCACGCTTGCCGTGTCTCGATCTGGAATCTGTCCACCGTAAATCGAAGCGGTCAGTTTCGATATCCATTGTAAATGGGCATTGATAAATTGATTGATGAGTTGCGGCATATTTACGACCCTCCACGCCAACCAAGGTTGCCTATTGAAGCTGCGCAACCCCCCGCATGGGGGGCGATGGGAGGTAGGCTATGCTATCGAGTAGCGTGTTGGCATCAGGGAAACCCTGATTTTGGAGAGAGGGAAAACCTGATTTTAATTATTCGTTACTCGAATCACTAACTCAATGATTATAATCATATTAAAAATCAAGAAATCTTTGTACAGGACAAAAACACGCAAAGATTGTTCATTATTCTTGCCAATCGCCAATCGCCAATCGCCGTGATCGACTCGAATTTCCATGATCCCTAAAATCCTAAGTTAATCGATCAAAGGTTTCACAACAAACCGCCGCTGAAGATATACGGCAGGTCCAGGATGGGAATCGGCTGGTCGCCCTGGCGGAAACAGGAAATCGCCAGGGTTTGCCAAGAACTGGGTTGCTTTGGCAGCGCGCAGACCTGGTCGTCGTCGACCCGGGTCCGCGTCGGGATACCGGAGAGCAGCAACGCGCCATACTCGGGGTCCGCTCCTGGTCGCGTCTGGTAGGCGAACACCCCGGCCAACGGCTGTTGGCGTTGCATCGGCTGTCCTCGCAACCAAGCCGCCAAATCCATCGCCGGCAACACGGTCTCGTTCCAAACCAGAACCTGCCAGCAATAGAAAGGACTGCGCGGGACTTCGAGCAGCGTCGGCGCTTCGATCAAATGCGCCATTTCCCGCTCGCCCACGGCGGCGCGCAGTTGATGATCCAGGGCCAACACCCAGGCGGCGCTTTCAGCCATCGACATTCTCCACGACGGCGGCGAGCAAGGCCGCCAGATGTTCGGTGGTGGTCACGCAACCCAGCTCGTCGTTCAGCAGGACCAGCGCCTGAATCGGAGAATCCGGCAGCGCCATGCAAGCCGGCGGAGCCAGCAGGCGGGGCGCCACCGTCAATGTTTCCACCTGATCGCAGACCAGGCCGAAACGGTCGGCGCCGTTGTCCAGCAACGGGCAGGCCCGGCGACCGTCCGGCGGGCGCTGCAGGAGCTGCAATTCGCCGGATAGACAGTACACCGGCCACCACTCGCCCGCGAACGCCACGGCCCCGACGCTGTGCGGAATTCTCACTTCGCGGTCGATGTCCAGGAGCGATTCCAGCGCCTGGATTTCCGCTTGGGGCAAGAGCCATTTGCGCCCATCCAGGGTCAATACGGCGAACGCCCGGGTCGCCTGAAGATCGGCCAGGGCCATTGCTTGCGTTGATCCGTTCATGCGCGCCGCAACAGCCGGTGGATATGCCCGAGCAGTTCGTCTTCCACGAACGGCTTGGTCAGGTAAACATTTACCCCGGTCGTCTCGGCCTCGCGCCGATGCTTCTCGGTGGAGCGTGAGGTAATCATGATGACGGGCACATCGCGGGTCGCTTGATTGGCCCGCAAGTGCGCGGTCAATTCCAGACCGTTCATGCGCGGCATCTCCAGATCGGCCAGCACCAGATCCGGGCGCTTGCCGTTGATGATCTCGATCGCTTCCAGACCATCGCGCGCGGTGCGCACCTCGAAGCCGGCATCCTGGGCGAACTGCGCCAGGGAGCGACGGGCGCTCAGCGAGTCGTCCACCGCCAGCACGAAGGGGCGGTGAAGGGTGGGTGCGACAGGCGCCGCCGCGCGCGCGGCGGTCAGCGCGGGTTGGCTGGCGGCTGGGGTGCGCAGGAGTTCCGGCAAATCCAGCACCGGCGCCACGCTGCCATCGCCCAGGATGGTGGCGCCCACGATGCCGTTGAGCCGGGGAAGGTACTGGCCCAGATTCTTGACCACCAGATCGCGGCTATCGACGATGTCCTGCACCAGCACGGCGCGAATGGCGCCGGTATCCTCCCGCACCAGCAACACCGACGGTGTGGATCGGTTTTGCGCGCGGTGATCCGGCGACAGGTTGAGCAGCGTATCCAGGGAGGTGAGTTCGTAGACCTCATCGCCCATCTGATAGGTGGTGACTTTGCCCAGTTTCTGAATCGCGCCGACGCCGGAATACAAGATCTGCTCGATGCCGCGGTCGGAGAGAGCCACCATCTGATCGCGCAGGCGCAACAGCAAGGCATGGGTGGAGATCAGGGTCACCGGCAACCGCAACTCCATCAGGCAACCCTTGCCGGCCTGGGTTTGGATGCGCAGCGAGCCTTTCATGGCCAACAGCCGGCTGTGGACCATATCCATGCCGATGCCGCGTCCCGAGGTCTGGGTGGCTTCGTCGCGGGTGGAAAAGCCCGGCAACAAGATCAACCGGGTCAGTTCATCATCGGCCATCGGCTGGTCGGCGGCGATCAGGCCGCGTTCCGTCGCCGTTCGGCGAATCGCCGCCAAGTCCAACCCGGCGCCATCGTCCTGGCAGCGCACGGCGATGGTGTTGCCCTCGCGCCCGAAGCCAAGTTCGATTCGCCCGACCGGCGACTTGCCCAGGCGCTGGCGCTGGGCTGGCGGTTCGATGCCGTGGTCCACCGCGTTGCGCAGGATGTGCATCAGTGGATCGACCATGTCGTTCAAGATGTTGCTATCCATCAGCGTGCCGGCGCCACGCACCGTCAGTTCCGCCTCCTTGTCCGCCAGCCGACAGGTCTGCCGCACGCTGCGCTGCAAGCGCGGCGTCACCGTTTGGATCGGCACCATGCGGGTGCGCAGAACCGCTTCCTGATTGTCCCGATGCAGGCGGCCCTGATCCACCAGCAAGGCGTCCAGCGCCGCCAGATTCTCCTCGATGGCGCGCCCCAACTCGCGCGTGTCGGTGGCTGCTTCCACCAAGCGATGGGTGACGGTGTTGAGCTCGTTGTACTGCTCCAGTTCCAGCGGATCGAAATCGCCACGTTGGATGGATTTGGACAGCGGCGACGACACGTTGCGGATATCGACCAATTGCTCCAGTTCGGTGGTCAGTTGCTGGAACAGGCGATTTTGCCCCATCACCGCCCGGGTCTGCGCGACAGTCTTGCGAATTCGCTCCTGAACTTGGCCGGTGAGGATGATGCTCTCGCCCACCAGCCGCAATACATCGTCGACCAAATGGGCGGGAATGCGCAGGGTCGCCTCGGCCACCAAGGCCGCGGGTTGTGGCGCTGCTGGCTCCGGTTCGGGCGGTTCGGCCCGCTCCGGTCGGGCCATCGTCACCGACGGCGCTTCTTCGTCCCTCGGTATCCCCGCTTGGTCGATCCGGTTCGCCCAGTCGAGCACCTCCTGCAACACGGCAAATGCCTGCAACGGCGGCGTGCTCATGCCAAGCAACGCTTCGCTCATGGCTTCCAGGCAATCAGCCGCGTTCAACAGGGTTTCGGCCAGTGGTCGGTTGGGTAACGCGCCATGCTTGGCGAGCGCCTGTAAAATGTCCTCGATATGATGGGTCAGCGTGGCGATGCCACGCACCCCGACGGTATTGCCGGCGCCCTTCAGGGTATGGGCGATGCGCCGCGCTACATCCACATCCTTAATCTGGCCATCGCCAGCGGCCAAGCGCTGGATGGCGGCGGAAAATTCGGCGGCTTGGTGGGGCAGTTCCTGAAGCAAGCCATCCAACAATTCCTGATTGACATCGGCGGGCAGCGCCAGCGACACATCCTCGATCCGGGCTTGCCGGGGCCGGACCTCCGCTTCACCCTCCTCGACCGCCAGTTTCGGCGCGACCAGCGAGTCAACGAGCGGATCCGCGTCCGAGATCGCCAACGGTTGCGGCCAGTGGGCATCCTGGAGATGGCGCACTAGGGCCGCGCAAACCGCGCGGTCGTCCAGCGATTGCAGATAGCCGAGCGCCAGAGCAGGCCAGGTTTCCACCACCCGCCGCTGTTCCGCATCGAGCGGGTTGTCCCGAGCGGCCAATTGACTCAGATTAGCCTGCAAGCTGACGCAAACCCGCTGCAAACCGGCCAAGCCAATGGAAGCCGAGGCATCCCCCAAACGCTCCAGACGTTCGGCATAATCGGATAAAGCCTCGCGCCGGACGGCGGGCGCGCTATCGGCGGCCGTGACCAAGGCCAGAATCTCACCAGCGGTTTCGGCGATTTGGGCGATTTCCGCGCATAGAATATCCAGCAATTCCTGGCGGGCATCACCGGATCTGGCCATTGCCCCGGCGGGTTCCTCGTCCTCGTCCTCGTCGGCGGATTCCGCTTCCTCCTCCTCCGCTTCCTCCTCCGCTTCGGCGACTGTTTCCGCTTCCGCTTCCTCCTCGTCGGCGGATTCCGCTTCCGGCTCCTCCTCCTCGGCGACTGTTTCCGCTTCGGCTTCCGGCTCTTCCTCGGCGACTGTTTCCGCTTCGGCTTCCGGCTCTTCCTCGGCGACTGTTTCCGCTTCGGCTTCCGGCTCTTCCTCGGCGGCTGTTTCCACTTCCGCTTTCGATGGGGTTTCGGTTAGCCGTTCGGAATCGCTGGCGTCAGTGGAAATCTCGACGATAAGCGGTTCGATGGGTTCGGGTTCGTCCGGTAAAGGCTCCGTCGCCTCAACCACTGGCGGTTGCGGGGCCAACCCTGGCGCGACGGGCTCCGCCACCGGGATGGCCGATGCTTCTTCCACCGCTTCCCCCGCAGCGCCAGCCGGTTCCTCAGCCACTGTTTCCGCCAGCGACGATGGCTCCACTTCGACCGTCAGGGTCTCGCCGGCCAATAGAGCGCGCAACGCTTCGGCTTTTTTCGCCGCCAGCGGCGCACTCCAAATCGGGCTGGACAAATGATCGAGCAACGGTTCGCTGGCTGATGGATCGGTTGGATCGGCGAGGTAGCCCATGACCAGAATCGGCCACTCCTCCAACCGCTCCCGCTCGGCGTCGCTCGGATTGCGGTCGCCAATGTCCGAATCCGCCAGATGGTTCTGGAACAACCGGCAGACTTCCTTTAATCCCGGCAAACCGGCGTTACCGGCCGCCAGGCCGATGCGCCCTAGCTGCTCGGCGTAACGGTGGATGCCATCGGCGACTCCCTGCTCGTCGAGCAGCTCCAGGAAGCCGAGCAGTTCGGCGACTTCCGCTTCCAACGCCGCAACCTGATCTTCCAATACGAGCATGGCGGCTAAACCCCTCTCGCAGGCAGCAATGACCCTTTGATGGTGGCCATGACGGCAGGCGCGTCCCGCTTACGCCGGCAGCCGGAACACGCGCACGGAGTTCAACAAGTTTCTGGCGTACCCGACCAGATTGGTGGTCTGAACCGTCTGTTCCTGCAATTGTTGGCTGGTCTGGCGGGTGCTTTCCCGAATCTGCTGGGCACGGCCCAGCAACTCGCCGCTGACGCGCGCCTGCTCCTGCGAGCGGGATGCAATCTGCTGCACGGCAGCCCCCAATTCGGCGGTGGTTTCCTGGGTTCGCTTCATCTGATCGCCGGCCTGTTCCGCCAGCCGGCTGCCATCCACGACTTGGCTGATGGCGGCGTTCATGGCGTTCACCGTATCCGCCGTTTCGATCTGGATGTTGCTGACCAGGGTGGCGATTTGCGAAGTCGCCTCGCGGGCGTTCTCGGCCAGGCGCTGCACTTCGCCCGCCACCACCGCGAACCCGCGGCCCGCCTCGCCGGCCGAGGCCGCGTGCATGCTGGCGTTCAGCGCCAGGATGTGGGTGCGCTCGGCGATGGTGTTGATCAGGTTCACGACGCCGCTGATTTCCTGGGAACGCTCGCCCAGGCGCTTGATGCGTTTTTCCGTCTCGCGGATGGTGTCGCGGGTGTTGTTGATGCCGTTGACCGTGCTGGTCACCGTCTGCAACGCCGTTTGGGTGGTCTTGATGGCGGTTTCGGCGGTGATGTTGCAGGTCTGCGCCAGTTCGGCGATCTGTCGCATGGTCTCGGCTGCGGCGGTTAGATCGACGGCGGTCTGCTCCACCGCTTGGCGTTCGTTGTCAGCCACGGTGATCACCGCGTCGGACTGCGCTTTCACCGTGTCGGAGGCGGTCGCCACCTGTTCGGAGATTCGGGTCACGCCCTGCAACACGCTGGCGGTCTCGGTGGTCAGCAGATTGAGCGCGTCGGCCACCGGGCCAGTCACGTCCTCGGTTACCGGCACCTTGACGGTCAGGTCTTTCTGGCTGAGCTGGGACACCGCTTGCAGCAGATTGATGATGGAGTTGTTGAGTTGCTCGTTTTCGCGCTCCGCTTGCACCAGCGCGTTGACGCGCTCGCCCAGCATCTGGTCGAACGCGTGGCCCAGTTCCGACAGTTCGTCGCCGCCGGCCAGGCCGGTACGGGACTCGTAGTTGCCTTCGCCGATTTGCTTCACGGTCGTCATCATCCGGTTGAGCGGATTCATGATAGCCCGATAGGTGGCGGCGCCCAGGCCGAAGGCGACCGCGATGCCCAACAAGGCGATCACCGCGATCGCGATCGTGAAGGTGTTGCTGGTGTTTTGCGCGGCTTTCAGATCCTGCGCGGAGCGCTCCTCGGATTGCGTGGTGCCCGCCAGCAGGGTTTTGAAAAAGGGATCGATCAGCGCGTCGAGATCGTTGCCGACGAACAGGTTCAACCGGCCGCGATCCCGCGCGGCCAACAACTTCCCAAGCTCGGCGAAGGTGTCGTTGACGCCGCTCAAGGGGGCTTTAAAGGCGCTTTCCAACCGCGTCCGCTGGTCCTTGTCCAAGGAACCCAGATACGCTTGCCAGCCCTTCTCGAAATTCGCCCTGGCCGTCGGCAGGGCGGTGCTTCCCTGCTCCCAAGTGAGGGTACCGCGAGCCACGCTGTTGACCACGGTCAGCAGATCGGCGCGGAGGATTTCGCCTAGCCGGCCCAGACTGGCCTGCTCGGCCACGGATTGATTGATCTGGCTCACGGCGTTACTGATGCGGTTCATGCCGAAGTAGGCGATCAGGCCGATCGCCACCAGAATCACGAGTTGCACGACCATCGTCAGAGTTAACCGCGCGTTGATTTTCTGACCGCCCATACCGTTTTTACCTCCTTCGGTGATTGAATCCCGCCCGCGTGGCTGGAACCCCGCTACTTGAACAGCGCCGTCAGTTCCTGCGGCGTGACGGCGGTGAACTGGCCATCGCGCAGATAGGTCGCCTGCACGAAATCGGAACCTTGATTGTCGGTGGTGAAGTCCACCCTGACGCCGCCGATGTCGTAGGGCTGGCGGCGCGCGGCCTTCAGAAAATTCTCCCGGCTCAGCGGCCCGTCGATCGCCTGCATGATCGTCACGAACAGCTTGCCCACGATATAGCTTTCGAGCGATTCGTAGTTTAGATTCGCCCCCAGCGCCTTGCGCGCTTCCACCACCACCGGCAGCGACGAATCGGGCGAGGGCACGATCTGGGTGGCGATCACTTTATCGGCGATGCCATGTTCCTTGAGCCTAGTCGCCAAGGGAATGCCCGCCGCTGGCGAAGGCGAGCTGAAAATCCAGGGTTCGCCCTTGTAGCGAGCGTATCCCAGGAACGCGGCGGCTGGGTCGTAAACCGCTGTGGTCGCCACCAGGCGGCAGCGATTGCCGCTGGCGGCTTCCCACTGCTTCAGCGACTGATAACCCTCGCGCGCGCTCACGGTGTCCCGCCGGTAAACGCCGACCGGACCGATGCCGTTACGCTCGGGGTTGTCCCCCGGCAGGTTCAGGATCTGGTCCACCTTGGCGACGACCTGCTCCATGCCGGGTTGCTTGGCCAGGGCCGCGCGGAATCCCTTGACGCCCCCCATTCCGTAGGCGTCGTTCTGGGCGTAGGCGCACACCTCGGTCGGTTTGAAACCCGCCGCCAGCGCCGCGTCAACCACGGTCTCCACCTCCCTGGCGTAGCTGGCGCGGAAGTTCAAAATGTCGCCCGGCCCGGTGAAGCCCGCGCCCGTGTAAAACCCGAATGCGGGCACTTTATTTTCGGCCAGCAATGGCAGCACCGCCCGGGTGGTCGGGGAGCCAAAGCTATTTACCATCGCAAAGATCCCTTGCCCAATTAATTGCTTGGCGGCTTCAACCGCCTTGGTGGGATCATAGAAATCGTTGAGCGCGACGAACTCGATGGCGCGCTTCTGGACCGTCTGGCCAGCCAGCGCCGCCTCCATCCCCTGTTTCATCGCCTGGCCGTAAATCTTGTAATCTCCATCCAGGGGGATGGTGGCTCCGATGCGGATGGTTTTGTCGGTGACGCCGGGATCCTCGGCCCAACTCCAGGGAGCAGCCGCGCACAACCCCAGCAGCAGCCCCAACGCCGTTCCGCTTTTGAGCCATCGCCAACCCGCCGCTTCGCCGACGGCGCTCTTGGAATCATGTTGCGTGCGCATGCTCGATACCTCCTCGGGGTTATCTCGCCTCAACTTGAATCAGTGTGGTGTTTTTTTTATGGGCGCTTGACCTTTCCCTACTTTCCCAGTCGAGAGGGAGAGGAACCATCATTTATCGCTCCAGCGCGGCGATGATCAATCCACGCTAGCCATGCGCCCACCCAGCGCCCGAAAAAAACCCTGGTGGTCGAATTCCAGCCATGCGACGCCATCCTGCACATAGGCCTTGGTGACATGGGTTCGCAACGCGGCGGGCAAGGGCGGCAACCGGGAGAGGGCGTGACTGGTGTCCGCCGTCTGGGGCAAACCGTCGATCAAAATGCCGACCGCCTTGTCGCCCTGATCAAACACTAATAGCCGGCGCTTTTCTTGAAGGGCGCTGTCTTCCAAATCTAGAAACCGTTTCACGTCGAACACCGGCGCCAGATTGCCGCGCAGATTGACCAATCCCAGCATCCAGGGCGGCGTATTAGGCAGCGGATAAACCGGCGCCCGCTCCAGCACCTCGCTGACCGTATCCTGGCCGACGAGCAAGCTGATGCCGCCGACCCGAAAACCGTACCGCGCGCGCTGGCGTTCGACCGGGGCGATGCCGGTCGCTACGCCGCTTGGCGGTTTGAAACGGCTCAGCGCCGCGCTGGGGTTGAGCCAACGCCGGAAAATTCTCGCGGTCTTGTCGTTCATGGTCATCGAAAGCCACGGGCGGTTTTACAAAAACGCCTTCAACTGGTCGATGATGGCGTCGGCCGTGTAGGGCTTGGTGACGAACGCCTTGCCGCCTTGCATCTGCGCCCAGAGTCGATCCGCTTTTTGTTTCTTGCTGGTGACGAACACGACCGGGATATCCTTGGTGGCGCTTTCGTTGCCCAGCAATCGGCAGGCGGCGTAACCATCCATGTCCGGCATGATGATATCCATGAAGATCAGGTCGGGTTTTTCCGCCTTGGCTTTCTCGACCGCTTCCTTGCCATCGGTCGCGGTGATCACGACACAACCAGCCTCGGTCACGATGCTCTTGATGTTAGCCAGATCGGTGGGGGAATCATCGACCACCAGTACTTTTCGCAGGGGCATGGAGATCTCCTCTCGAATAAAATCGCACCATTCATCTTCGAGCCTGGTGCATGCATTTAAAATTCCGCCTAGCGACGGGTTATGAAAGTTTCAAATACTTCTTGACGGTTTTCTGAAATAAGGATTGCTTGACGGGTTTAGTCAGATAGGTATCGCATCCTGCCAAAGCGCCCTTGACCCGGTCGAAGGGCGATGATTTGCTGGTCAGCATAATAATAGGCGTTTTTTTCTTGGCCTTGTCTTTCTTGATCGTTTTACAGATCTGATAGCCATCGACGCCGGGCAACACCACGTCCAGGAAAATCAGGTCATAATTTTTCCGGGCCAGCGACTCGAACGCCTGTTCGCCGGATTCGACCGCGTCAACCCGAACACCAAGCAGCTTCAACTCCAGTTCGAGCTGTTTTCTGATCGTGCTGCTGTCATCCACCACCAGGACCGTTGGCGCGGGCGGCTCCTCCACCGGGACCGGCGCGGGCGCTGATTCACCGATCACCCGTTCTGGAGCGGCGCCGGGCGCCTGGGCCGCGACCTGATCCAGCACACCGAGCACCCGGCTGGCGATAAAGGGCCGACGAATGTGATAAACCGCGCCGTCCGGAGGCGCTTCCTTGGTGACCAGCACGGCTGGAATCGGCGAAGGCGCGGCGCCGCGTCTGGGCAGCGAGGATTGGTTCGCGCCGGCGGCGCAAAAGGCGCGCCATTCCGCCATGGCACTGGGATCGTCCGCGTCCACCATCAGGATTTGGCTCGGTTCGTCGACCGAAATCAGCGTATAGGTGCAGACGCGATACAAAGAAAGCTTGAAGATGTTCTTCAGAACATTTCGTTCATGCTCGGGAATCCCAATGACGGCGACCGCGAAAGTCTTCCCATCGCTCATTTTGCTTCTCCACAGGCTGGTGGATTTCTTTTTTTACTTATAAAAATCAATTTACTATATCGAAAAAGCCCATCGAGACCGGCTCGGGGCGGAAGGTGGAAACGGCGAATAGGCGTCTAGGTAATTGTTACAATTCTGTGAGTATAGATCAAAATTTTTAGGTCAAGGGCTTGCTTGATCCAGATTAGGAAAAAATTATGGTTTCGACCGATGTAGAGGGGATGTCCACCACGGCGGCGGCGGGTGCGAACCCCGTCAGGGTTAACCGATAACCGCCACTGGCGTGGCGCGGGTTCCGCAACCCCGGCGCCATCGCGGGCGGGGGTGGATTTACTCTCGCTGGTTGGGGCGTGGCGGTAGTGGCGTTCGGCGCTTCGATGCTGGCGCCGGAACAATAAGGATTTTAGACCAGCGCCCATGGTATTCGCTCGGATCCGTGGAGATTTGGCTTCCAACAGTCGCGCCTTGGCAAACCAGACCGTGATAACGATGCTCTAGCAACTTTCCAGCGTCAAATAAACCAGAGTCTGATTGAGCAACTGATAGGCGATTTCCCCAAAAGTCATGGGGCCGACCAAGGCGCCCGTGCGTTTGCCTTCCAACTCAAAATAGAGAAAATTGAGAATGCAGTTACAAGAGAATGTTATATCGGCTAAATCCGTCGGCAATGCCGACTGGAAACCCGCCATATAATCAGGCACCGGCTCGGCCAACCTATATTCAACCCCTTCAAATACCGGCGCATAAAAATTGACCTGATGATCAGCTTGGTGAACACTCTGGAAACTGACATTGATCATAGCGCCGCAGTAATTAGCCACCAGCGGCAGGCGCGTGTCGATTTCATGGCTCAGGATATAGTCAGCAAAATTATGTTTCCGGCCGTTGATCAAGCAGGTTTGCGCCTGAAAACCCGTGGTCGGAAAGACAAGCTTGTCACCCAGTCCTTGGGTAAAAAGATTGATAATGCCAACATGGGCGGTTAGCGTATCCGGCAACCGGGCATGCAAGACTACCGCCTTCTGGTCGGACATGAAACCTTGTTCGCCGTTGAACACTTTCGGCGTGCGCTGACCCAAGTCATCGAGATGAGTTCCACTGGCCCATCCAACCACCGGCTTCAGAAACATCTCCTCGTAACTCGGCGCATTACGGGCATACGAGGCGTGAACCTCGCTGCCAGCCGGCAAAATCAGGATGGAGAACCCGTTTTCCGGAGCTTCCTGAACCAGATGGGACAAGCGTTCGACATCGTAGTCGCGGATCCACACCTCGGTCACAGCGGCTGGAAGGCGATGCACGAATACATGCTCGCGGCTGATAATGCCTCCGGATTCCGCCATGAAATAGGGAATGCTGCCACCGATCCACCGCCCCCTGGGTAGAGTCCGTAATAGCGTTTCATCGCCAGCGATCAGCATCGCCGCGCCAGTGGCGATGAGCGTGGCCACTCGATCGGCGGGCAACAACTGGGCTTGTGCCGTAAGCGCTTGCTGAGTCATGTGAAAACTTATTAGCCGAATAACTGTTTGAGTTCTTTTTGCAGGACGTGCTGGTTTTTTTTGAAATACATGCGCAGCACGTTGATCTTTTGCAGCTTGATGGCTTCGCTGGAATCGGGCCGCAACTGCGACCACGTCCACGACAACATCATCTGCAAAGCAAAATCCTTGGTTTCCAGGGTTATCCGACGATCCAGCAGGCGTCGCCAAGCAGGGTGCGAAACCGCCGGCAGGGTATCTTCTACCGGCGCCGCAAGCGCCATTCCAGGCGTTGCGTCAGTAACCTCCGTTGTCAAGGGTTTAGTCGAGGCAGCCGATTCGGTTGGACGAACTTTCCAAGGCGTGAAAATCGCCAACAGCTTCTTGAACATGGTTTTGAGCGACCTACAAGTATTTTTGTGGGGCGAAATTCACACGTTGAACTCGGTGGTGGGCAGAGGAGTGAAACCGTCCGGATCGGGCTTCGATTCCGTTGTTTTATAGAGCAGCCAAAGCGTTGATTAATAATCGAATCCAGCCCGTGAATTGGGAGCGCGATGGCGGGCATTCTATGCAGCAAGGCTGGGCGGAGACATCGGGAAAACCCTGATTTGAGGGGGTGAAAAACCTGATTTTGGAGACGTTTTTGCGCGGCCTCCGACAAGTTGACCGGTTGAAAAAACCCCTCCCCCTTTCGGGGGAGGGGTTTTTGGCATAGGCCCTTAGTCCGGAAAATCCGCGCTTTTTTCCTGCGATCCGAAGAAGATGTGATTGAGATACGCCATGTTGCAGTGCGGTAAGTACGAACACAACCTACTGTTTTTATTTAACTATACTACCCCTGCAATTCCCAGAAAACCAAAGTTGCAGCTCTCGTCCGATGGGTCGGCCTCCTCACCATGGCGGCGGGGAGGTCGATGTTGCCAAACTTAATCCGTGGCCGCCGCTGGCGTGGCGCAGGCTCCGCACCCGCCGGCGCCATCGCAGGCAGGAGTGGATTTGCTCTCGCTGGTCGGGGCGCTGTCACCTTGAGCGACGTTTTTCTTTTTATCGCCGCCCTTGAAGTCGGTTTCGTACCAGCCGCTGCCCTTGAGCCGAAATCCAACCGGCGAAATCAGCTTCTTCAATTCCGGCTGGCCACAACTCGGGCATTCGCTCAGTTCGGGGTCGCTGAGCTTCTGCAACGCCTCCAGTTCGTGGTTGCAGGACCGACAACGGTACTCGTAAATGGGCATGACGCACCTCGTGGACTGACGGAATGGCTGGGAAATTCAATTTGATCATATGGGAGCGGCGGGGAGCGATTTCAAGGTGTTGGCTCAAACCGCCGCGATTGCGATTACACTACCCCGCATGTCATCGCCCATTCGCCTGTTGCTCGCCGCCCTGCTCGCCCTGGGGCTATCCGGCTGCGGTTCCCCCGCCGACCGGACCGTCGTGGTGGAGTTTTGGGCGATGGGTCAGGAAGGTGAGCAAGTCAAGGCGTTGTTGCCGGAGTTCGAGCGCCGCCATCCCGGCCTTCGGGTGCGGGTGCAACAAATTCCCTGGAGCGCGGCGCACGAGAAACTACTGACCGCCTACGCCGGCGACACCATGCCGGACCTGTTCCAACTCGGCAATACCTGGATTCCCGAATTTGTCGCCCTGCGCGCCGTCGAACCCCTGGATTCGCGGTTGCGAGCCTGGCCCGCGGACGCGCTGACCGACTACTTCCCCGGCATCCTCGCCACCAACCGGCTGGACGGTCAAACCTACGCCCTGCCGTGGTACGTGGATACCCGGCTGTTTTTCTATCGCACGGATTTGCTGGCCGCCGCCGGTTTCGCCGAACCACCCACGACCTGGGAAGGCTGGTTGCAGGCCATGACTCGGCTCAAGGCGCTGGCGGGTTCGGAACGCCACGCTATTCTGCTCCCGATCAATGAATGGCAGTTGCCGGTGATCCTGGCCCTGCAACGCGGCGCGACCCTGCTGCGGGATCGCGGCCAGTACGGCCATTTCCAGGACCCGCGCTTTCGCGAAGCCTTCCAGTTCTATCTCGGCCTGTTTGAGCAGGGACTGGCGCCGCCGGTGGGCAATACCCAGATGGCCAATCTTTATCGGGAATTCGCCAACGGCGCGTTCGCCATTTACGTCAGCGGGCCGTGGAACATTGGCGAGTTTGGGCGCCGGCTGCCGGCTGCGGTGCAGCCCCACTGGAACACTGCGCCGTTGCCAAACTTCGCTGATTTCTCCTCTGTCGGCAGGGGGGCAAACACCCCGGCGCTGCGCGCCACCCCTCCTTGGCAAGAAGGGGAACAGGATGGCCATGAAGTGGGTGCGTCGCTGGCCGGCGGCGCCAGCTTGGCGCTCGGCCGGACCTCGCCGCGCCGGGAGGCGGCTTGGCGGTTGCTGGAATTTCTGGCCGAACCGAAACAGCAGGCGCGGTTTTATCAACTGACCGGCGATCTACCGGCCCGGCAATCGGCCTGGACCGATCCGGCGCTGGCCGACAACCGTTACGCCCAGGCGTTCCGGCGCCAGTTACAGCATGTTCGGGCGACGCCCGCGATCCCCGAATGGGAACGCATCGCCAACAAACTGGCCTATCACGCCGAGCGGGCCATTCGCCGGCAGGTCAGCGTGGACGAGGCGCTGGCGGCGCTGGATCGGGACGTGGACCATATTCTGGAAAAACGACGCTGGCTGCTGAGCCGGGGGCTACCACCGTGACCGGCCGCGAACGCCACGCCGCGCTGAGCGCCGGGATTTTTCTCGCCCCGGCATTGCTGCCGATCGCGGTGTTTTTCTTCCTGCCGGTGCTGGCGGCGCTGCTGCTGAGCTTCACCGATTTCGACATCTACGCGCTGGGCGATTTGAACCGGTTACGCTTCGTTGGGTTCGCCAACTATCTGCAACTGCTGCAAAGCCCGCTATTCTGGACTGCGCTGGGCAATACCTTTTACTTCGTGCTCGTGGGCGGGCCGCTGTCGGTGGCGATATCGCTCGGCGCGGCGCTGCTGGTCAATTCCCGTCTGACCCGCTTCCCCAGCCTGTTCCGCACCGCGTTCTTCCTGCCGGTGGTGACTACGCTGGTGGCGGTGGCGGTGGTGTGGCGCTATCTCTACCATCCGCGCTATGGGTTGCTGAACTACGGTCTGAGCTGGTTGGGGATCGAACCGATTGATTGGCTGGGCGATCCCGACTGGGCGATGCCGGCGATCATCCTGATGGCGGTGTGGAAGAACTTCGGGTTCAACATGATCATCTTTATCGCCGGCCTGCAAAACATCCCCCCGCAACTTTACGAGGCAGCGCGGATCGACGGGGCCAGCGCCTGGCGGCAGTTTCGCCATATCACCCTGCCGCTGCTGGGGCCGACCTTCCTGTTCGTGGCGCTCATGACCATGATCGGCTATTTTCAGATGTTCGCCGAACCCTATGTGATGACCCAGGGTGGCCCGGCCAATCGCACCCTCAGCGTGGTGCTGTTGATGTACGAGGAAGGTTTCCGCTGGTGGAACATGGGCTATGCCTCGGCGGCGGCCTTTGTTTTATTCGTGCTGATCCTGGCCGGAACCGTGCTGCAATTGAAGCTGCGAGGGGGAGAACGATCGTGAGCCGCATTCGGCGATGTCTCCCCGCCCTGCTGCTGTACGGTGCGCTGGCGGCGGGCGTGGCGCTGACCCTGTCGCCGTTGCTGTGGATGCTGGCGGCGTCGCTGATGCCGATCGGCGAGGCGAACAGCTATCCGCCGCGCCTGTGGCCGAGCACGGTCACGTTCGAACATTACGCGGCGCTGTTCACCCGCCTCGACCTGGGGCGCTACCTGCTCAACAGCGCCCTGCTGGCCAGTGCAGTGACGGCGATCGCGCTGTTCGTCAACTCGATGGCCGGCTACGCCTTCGCCAAGTTCCGCTTCCAAGGCCGCGACCGCCTGTTCCGGGGTCTGCTGGTGGCGATGGTAATTCCCGCCCAAGTGGCGATGCTGCCGCTGTTCCTGCTGCTCAAGCAGTTCGGCCTGATCAATACCTACTGGGGCGTGATCGTCCCCGGCATGGCCAGCATCTTCGGCATTTTTTTGATTCGGCAATACCTGCTGGCGATCCCCGACAGCCTGCTGGACGCCGCGCGGATGGACGGCGCTGGCGAGTTCCGGATTTACTGGTCGCTGGTGTTGCCGCTTTGCCGGCCTATTCTGGTGACGCTGGCGATTTTCACCTTCCTCGGCGCCTGGAACGATTTCATGTGGCCGCTGATCGTGCTGACCGACAGTTCGATGTATACCCTGCCGGTGGCGCTGGCCAATCTGCTGGGCGAGCACGTGCAGGACACCGAACTGATGATGGCCGGTTCGGTGCTGACCGTGCTGCCGGTGATGCTGCTGTTCGTGGCGCTGCAAAAGTACTACATCGCCGGGATCATGCTGGGCGGGATGAAGGGCTAGGAGCCGATCGGCGGAAAACCGCGCGGGCGGCGAAATCCGCCCGTCGGATGGCCGGATCTGGCGCCGGTTCAGCGCATTTCCAGATCGTCCAGATGCAAATCAAAATTCTGGATCATTTCCGCCAAGCCGCGGATTTCCTCTGGCGTGGGCGCGTTCGCCGCCTCCACGCCGGAACCAGTCCCGGCCAGCACCAACCGGGCCAACCGCTTGAGTTCGCGCAGGCCATCGTCCTCCTCGTCGATGGTCTCCACGACCTCGCCGCATTGCACCAGTTGATCGAAGAAGTCGTGGCCTTCCTGTTGGGCCCGCGCCAGCGCGCCGATTCCCGCCAGCCAGATCTGACTGGCCAAGGCCAGCGTGTCTTCCATTTTGCGCGTTTCGCGCATGCATTTCCGCAATTGTTGGTACGCCATGTTCGCTACTCCCGCGCCAAACTCCAAGAACGGCCATCCGTGACAACGAGTTCCGGGCGTTCCGAACCCTTATGCTGATTCTCCGTGGCAGACCTCTAAAAAGCTGCTTGAATCGCTGGTTACCTTCCAGGTTGTGGCGGTTCGAGCAGCCGGGCCATCGCCCCGGTCCACCGTCGCTTCCGATAGTAGCGGCTTGGATTAGAATAAACACACTAAATAGGCGAGAAATGGTGTCCTTCGGCAATTTGGCCGCGCTAACTACCGCATTGCACAACAAAAATGCCGCGCTGCAAAATCAAATAACCTGTTGCAAAACGCGATCGAAAGGCTGCTTGATGATGGATTAGCCGATGAATTTGACGCATTAGCGCCGCGATCGGCCCGGCGTCGCCAAACCCAGTACGAACAGCGCCGTGGCGGCCACGACCACCGATGGACCGGCCGGCGTATCCCAGCGCAGCGAGGCCCACAATCCCAGTCCGACCGCCGCGCCGCCGATCAGACTGGCCAGCGCCGCCATGCCTTCCGGCGAGCGGGCGAAGCGCCGCGCCGCCGCCGCCGGGATAATCAGCAGCGAGGTAACGAGCAGGATGCCGACCACCTTCATCGCCACCGCGACGACGAGGGCGATCAGCAGCATGAACGCCAGCCGGGTCGGAAACACGGCCACGCCTTCCACCCGCGCCAGATCCTCGTGAACGGTCATCGCCAGCAGCGGTCGCCACAACCCCGCCAGCGCGCCCAGCGCCAGCAGACCGCCACCCCAAATCCAGTACAAGTCGGCGGTGGTGATAGCCAGGATGTCGCCGAACAGATAGCCGACCAGGTCCACCCGCACCGTTTCCAGAAAAGCCAGCGCCACCAACCCCAACGACAGGGTGGCGTGGGCGAGAATGCCCAACAGGGTGTCGGTGGCCAGCCCGCGCCGCCATTGCAACACAACCAGCGCGAGTGCCACCAGCAGGCAGGTAAGAACCACGCCCAGTTGCGGGTTGATGTGCAACATCGCGCCGAGCAGCACGCCCAGCAAGCCGGAATGGGCCAGGGCGTCGCCGAAATAGGCCATGCGCCGCCAGACGACGAAGGCGCCCAGCGGCCCGGCCGCCAGCGCCACCCCGAAACCGCCCAGCAGGGCGCGCAGCAGGAAATCATCCATGCGTCTCGGACTCCACGGGTTCCACCACGGCGCCGTGCAGGTCGTGACGATGATTGTGGCGATGGTGGTAGATCGCCAGATGGCGGGCGCCGTCGAGGCCGAACAGTTGCAGATAGGCGGGATCGCGGGCGACGTGGTCGGGATGGCCGGAGCAGCAGACGTGCCGGTTCAGGCACAGCACGTGATCGGTGGTCGCCATCACCAGATGCAACTCGTGCGACACCATCAGAATCCCGCAACCACGCCGCTGGCGCAGACCGCTGATCAGATCGTACAGCTCGTATTGACCATTCAAATCCACGCCCTGGATCGGTTCGTCCAACACCAGCAGTTCGGGTTCGCGCAACAACGCTCGCGCCAGCAGCACCCGCTGCATCTCGCCGCCGGAAATCGCCTGCACCGGCGCGTCGAGAACGTGAACGGCGCCCACTTCCGCCAGCGCCTCCCGGACACGCGCCCGCGAGGCGGGCGTGCCGAGGGTGGCAAAGCGCCGCACGCTCAATGGCAGGGTGTCGTCCACGACCAACCGTTGGGGCATGTAGCCCACCCGCGCGCCGGGCTTGCGCCAGACTCGGCCGCTGTCCGCCCGAATCAGGCCCAGAGCCACCCGCGCCAGGGTGGATTTACCGGCCCCGTTCGGCCCGATCAGGGCGACGATTTCGCCCGTCGTGACCTGGAGGCTCACATCCCGCAGAATGGGATTGCCCCGGATGGCGAGGTTGACCTTCTCGACCGTCAGCAGGGGTTCAGGCGGCATGATCGATCGCTCCCCGCCGGCAGTCCGGGCAGCGGCCCAGCACTTCCACCCTCTGCGCCAGCGCCTCGAATTCGCGGGCGGCGGCCTCGGCCCGTAGCAGTTCCTCGATCGCCGGGTTGTTCAATTCATCGACTTGGCCGCAATCCTGGCAGATCAGAAACTGACCGTCGTGGCGACTGCCCGGCTGACGGCAGCCGGTAAACATGCTTTGCGAGGTCAGCCGGTGGATCAGACCCTGCTCCAGCAGAAATTCCAACGCCCGGTACACTGTGGGCGGCGCACCCGTTCGACCGTCTTCGCGCAGCACGTCCAGAATGGCGTAGGCTCCCAGCGGGGTCGGGCTGTTCCAGAGGATTTCCAGCACCCGCCGCCGTAGTTCGGTCAAACGGACGCCGCGCTCCTGACACAGGGCATCCGCCCGCGCCAGCGCCTGTCGGGGATCGGGAGGTGGGGAAGCGGCGGTGTCCAGCGAAAACATGATTGCAACTCCAGCTTGACCATGGTCGGAAATTGTTATTTTATAACAATTGTTACTCTATAACATAACGCGAGGCCGAGTCCATGCAGTGTAATCGGTGTTCTCTGAAACGGCTGAAAAAATGGCTGGGAATTCCACTCCTGCTCTTACCGATGATGGGATTCGCCGCCCGACCCGCGGTGGTGGCCAGCATCAAACCAGTCCATGCGCTGGCCGCCGGCGTCATGCAAGGCATGGGCGAACCGTTGCTGCTGATTCCTGGCGGCGCCTCGCCGCACGAGTACAGCCTCAAGCCATCGGACATGCGCGCGCTGGGCTCGGCCCAGGTCGTATTCTGGATCGGGCCGGACCTGGAAAGCTTTCTGGTCAAACCGCTCGCGAATGCCAAAACTGCCCGCTCCGTGGCGTTGATGGACGCGCCCGACGTCGTGGTCCTGCCGCTGCGGGCTGGCGGCGCCTGGGAGGCGCATGATCGTGATTCCGATCACCGCCACGATCACGGTTCCGCCGCCAGTCGCGATGCCCATGTCTGGCTGGACCCGATCAACGCGATCGCCATGGTTCGTTGGATGGTTACCGTACTCGGCGAGACGGATCCCGCCCATCAGACGGAGTACGCCCGCAACGGCGCGGCGCTGGTTGAGCGACTGGAGCGGTTGAACCAGCAACTGGCGTCCGATTTGGCGCCGGTCGGGGAACAGCCGTATCTGGTGTTTCACGACGCCTATCATTATTTCGAGCGGCGCTACGGCCTGAACGCGGTCGGTTCGGTGGTGCTCGACCCGGAACGGCGGCCCGGAGCGAAACGGGTAGCGGAAATCCAGGCTCGCGTCCGCGAGCGCAAGGTTCGTTGCGTGTTCGGCGAGCCGCAGTTTCAGCCCACGCTGGTGGAAACGGTCATCGCTGGCGGCAACGCTCGCCGTGGGGTACTCGATCCGCTGGGGGCGGACTTGCCGGCTGGCCCCAACGCCTATTTTCAACTGCTGCAAGGCTTGAGCGAGGCGTTGCGCGGCTGTCTGGCCGGCGCCTGATTTCACCGACTGGGTCGGCGGAAATTCCTCCCCAAATGTTTTATGCTGTTATGCGCAGCCGTCGGCCGCGCGCCACTCGCTTGGCGCGATCGCCGACGGTTCGTTTTTCCCATTTCGACCGAATGACTCTAAAAAAACCAAAGGTGGATCACCATGACCGAGGTCTTGGCGGAAGTCGCGCCCTACCGCGCCGGACAGGACGAGGACTACATGAACGACCGGCAGAAGGCGCATTTCCGCGCCATCCTGCTGGCCTGGAAGCAGGAACTGGTGGAGGAAAGCCGGCGCACCGTTCATCACATGCAGGACGATTTGTTGAATCTGCCGGATCCCAACGACCGCGCCAGCCAGGAGGAGGAATTCTCGATCGCGCTGCGGGCGCGGGACCGGGAGCGCAAACTGCTGCACAAGATCGACAAGGCGCTGGCCCGGCTGGCCAGCGACGATTACGGTTACTGCGAGGCCTGTGGCGTGGAAATCGGCCTGCGCCGGTTGGAGGCGCGGCCCACGGCGGAATTGTGCATCGACTGCAAGCACCTGGAAGAGCAAAAGGAGAAAAGTCAGGCGACGTGAGGCCGCGCGTTCGGTGACGGGCCACGCGCTGGCGGCGTGGCTAGCGTCGCTGTTCCCCGGGTTCGCCAAGGACGCCGGGTTTTTCGAGCGCAGCCCGTTCCGGGACGGTCTGAAGCATGCATCGTCGAGGCCGGTCCCGATCCGGGGCCGTCATTGGCGTGGATTTAACCGGTCAGCCCCGCCAACAGGGCGCGACCGGCTGGAGAGCGCGCTTCCAGCCGGCAGCTTCGCCCGTCGCCGGCATAGTCGAGCGCGATCGCCA
The DNA here is from genome assembly GCA_008933795.1 of Candidatus Contendibacter sp. Classification (GTDB taxonomy): domain Bacteria; phylum Pseudomonadota; class Gammaproteobacteria; order Competibacterales; family Competibacteraceae; genus Contendibacter. The sequence continues at coordinate 28,191 of WBUJ01000043.1, forward strand.
AATCCGCCGCTGGCAACTCGCCCTGGCCCCGCTCTGGCCACTCGATCAACAACACCGCCGCGCCGTCCAGTTGATCGCGCAAGCCTAGAAATTCCAGTTCCCCGGGATCGGCCAGCCGGTACAAATCCCAATGGAACAAGCGCCATTCGCCGATTTGATACGGTTCCACCAGCGTATAGGTCGGACTTTTCACCGTGCCGCGATGGCCGAGACCCTGCAACAGACCGCGCGCCAGCGTGGTCTTGCCGGCGCCCAGGTCGCCATGCAGGTAAATGACGCCGCCGGGCTCGAGAACCCCCGCCAGCCGCGCGCCGAACCGTTCGGTGGCGGCGGCGGAATCGAGCATAAAATCCAGCATGGCTCAGTTTGGATTCGCCAGTTGCCGCAGGAAGGGCAGCAGGTCGGTCGCCAGCAAGCCGCGCTCGCCGCCGGCCCGCGCCGCCAGATCGCCGGCCCGACCGTGCAGATACCCGCCGGCCTTGGCCGCCGCGAACGGCGGCAAGCCTTGCGCCACGAGAGCAGCGATCACCCCGGTCAGCACGTCGCCCATGCCGCCGCTGGCCATGCCCGGATTGCCCGCCGCACACAGCGCCACCAACCCATCCGCCTTGCTGGCGATCAGCGAGCCGGCGCCCTTAAGCAGGGCCACCCCGCCGAAACGCAGCGCCAGATCCTCGACGGCGGCGAAACGGTCGGCCTCGACCTGAGCGGGAGTCATCTTCAGCAACCGGGCGGCCTCGCCGGAGTGGGGGGTCAAAATCCAGTTGTCGCGGAAGACCGGTTCGATGGCCAGCAGGTTCAGGG
>WBUJ01000044.1 GCA_008933795.1 Candidatus Contendibacter sp.
ACCAGTGGCTCGGCGACGTTCCCGAGCCACTGGTTGTCGTCGGATACAATTTTACCCAGGACGCCGTTGCCGTCTTGCAAGAGGCCCGCACCATGCTGTTTGCCGTGTCCAACTTCTGGTGGTCGGACGCCCGCTGGCGGTCGATCCGTCAGCGGTGACTCGGACCGGCCCGGGCAGGGGCAGCCGGGGTTACCACTTCGGGCCGCGGCCCTTGCTTTCGCGTTCGCCGTAATCCCGCAGGGCTTCGCCGGCGGCCTTGCCGACCGCCTTGGCCGCCTCTTCGATTTTCTTCGGCGCGACGTCCGTGAGGAACCACGGCACGACATCTTTCATGTGGTTGACGAAATTGGTGTTCCCATACTGATAGTCGCAGGAGCCGTCCGTTTTGCGCTTGCAAACCGTCTGGAACTTGTCGATGTGGATGTCGTGTTTGTGTTCCTGGCGCGAGGCGGGGCGGACCACGCAGACGTGCAGGCCCGCACCGCCGGTGATCACCTCGCGAAAGCAGTCGCGCGGGCCATGCACGGTCGTCGTCGGGTCGTCCTCGCAAAAGAACGACGAACCCCGCAGGGCTTTGAGTAACTCGTCGGGTTTGTCGCAGAGGAAATTGAAACCCTGCGAGATGTTGTGGCCCGCGGGGTAGGTCCATGGGCCGATGATCACCTGGATGAACGGCCACAGCTTGGGCTCTTTCGTGCAGCGGGTGTACACGTCGCGGATTACCGCCAAGTGACCGCCCGAGTCCAGGTCGTTGACGTAATCGACGAACGAACGCCCCTTCCAGCCTTTGACGTATTCCTGGTGCGATTTGGCGAGCGTTGGCTTGAGGGGGTCGGGGAGTTTGTTGTAAGTCTCGGGCAGCGCGGGATCGGCCATGGGTGTTCCTCGATGGAAAGTGACCTTCCTAGTCTAGCCGTTGTTCTAATAACCCTCTTGCGCCGGCGTTGAGGGGTTGGACCCTAACGCCACCCCCACCACGTCTTTCTTGAAGTCGATCTTGGGTTGCTTGCCGACGTGGCCCCAAAATTCCGTGACCCCGCCGGCATGGCGGTAGCGCAGGTAATCCCTTCTTCGTCAGGGCTCGTTATTGACCTTGGCCGCCAGCTCTAGCACTCACCGGCGGGAAGCCCATCCCTTCACCCTCACCCAGGCCGATTTTGAGCGGCTGGGGGGCCTTGCGACTGAAGACCGCGGGGAACGCCGCGCACAGCCGGTCGAGGAGAGGATTGAGCTTGCCGGCCATTGACGAAACTCGCGCGGGAACCGGGCGATGAGGGTTTCACAACCGCGGGCGGTTTGCCGCGGGGACGGGCGCAAGTCTACTCGGCGGTCAGCACGTCCCGCCAGACCGCCCGTTCCGCCCGTTGCCAGACCGCCACGTCCGGCGCCGCCGACCCCGGGTTCAGTTCCAGGGCGCGCTGGCGGATGCGCTCTTCATACCGCGCGGTCAAAGTCCATGCAACACCCTGCATAAGCCTCCTCACTGGGGAAAACGCCGGGCCGGGCGCGTCGCAGGAGGTCCCGCGCGGCCTCCAGGTTCAGGCCCTCGACCAGCGTCAGATAGGCCAGCACCACCAGCGGCGCGCGGTTGAGGTCAACGGTGCAATGGACGTAAACCCGATAGCCCTGGCGCAGCAGGCCGTACAGCGCGCGGACGGCGGCGGGCAGGCCGCGCCGCTGATCCTCGCTATCGAAATCGCGCAGGGGCACCCGCGCCATCGTCAAGCCGAGCGCGTGGCCGTGGTGGGCCTGGGCCGGGTAGTCGATGCCTCGTTTCGCCAGACATTCATCGGATTGCAGCGACAGCAGGGCGGACGCGCCGGCTTCCGCCTGGAGTACGTCCAAGTCGCTCGGCTCGCGCGGGCCGCTTCCAACCAACAGATCGGGACGGATGACGCCCCAGTTCAAGCGCCAGTGAAGCACGGCGGAGCCTCCGAAAGGTGAGAGGGTCTGTTGACTATAGTCCCGCGGTTGGCTCCGCTCCTGCCCGCGCGCGGCGCGATCCCCGCACCGCTCACTTATCCACCGCTCCGGGGGATAACCCGCGTCAAGCTGGACCGAATCCCGAACCGTGACGCGGACTTGGCGCAGCTGGCCGTACTGGATAAAAAACCGGCGCTTGCCTCAAAAAAGTTAAACTCGCTGATCGAAACACTAAACTTGATGGATGCAGGTTCCGAAGTTCAAGGTGCTGATCCGCGTTCTACGTCCGGGCGGCGTCGGGGACTTCCACCACCGTTTCCGAGGCCGACTGGCTGCAAGCGCGGCTCAAGCAGGGCTACGAGGGCGACATCGAAAAGCTGTGGGACGCCACCCAGCAGCAGAACGCCGAAGCCGCCAACCGCCAGCGGCTCGACTTGCTGATCGCCGCCCAGCGCCGCCAGGTGGCGCACTCCGCCGGCGACCAGTGGCGCCCGCTGCTGGACTATCTGAGCGGGAAACTGAAGCGCCTGCCGGAGAGTTGACCCGCGATGAAAACCCTCACCGGTCTGATCGGGCGCGACGCCCTGGTCGCGAAAAGTTAATCGCCCCGGGTTCTGTGGAGGCAGTTTAGTTTAAGTTATAGTCTCCCCAATTATAATCTATACAATGCAATAAACTCATTTTTAGTTTGGTTGTTTAATACATTGAGAAATTTCATAGAGAGTCAGGTAGGCTTGGCAGTGGGAGTATCCTCATGAACGCGGAATGGTTGTCGGATTTTCGCAAAATACCCGATGAGGTTATGAACTACCTCCGCCGCCTTGCCGTTCGGGCGGTGGAAGATCAACACCAGAGCCCGGAGTTGATTGCCAAGATTTTCGGCATCAGCCGCAGTTGTAGTTATGATTGGCTGCGGTGGTACCGGGCGGAGGGCGAAGCGGCGTTGGATACCCGCACGGCGCCGGGCGCCGAGCCGGTGCTCACCCCCGCGTTGGATCGCTAGCTGTACGACACCCTCCTGACGTCGACGCCGGTCGATCATGGCTATGAGACCGAGTTGTGGACGCTGCCGATCCTGGTGGAGTTGCTCCGGCAGCGGTTTGGGGTGTGGGTGGCGGATTCGACGGTGGCGCTGCACCTGCACCGCCTAAAGTTGAGCGGCCAGCGGCCCTGCTATCCCGTCCCCTGATGCTCATCACGGATCACGCGTCGTTTCATCGGTCGGCGCCCGTGCGCCAGTTCGTCCTGGCCCATCGGACCCAACTGCGGATGTTCTTCTTTCCGACCCATTCCCCAGAACTGAATCCCGACGAGCAAGTCTGGAACGAGATCAAGCATCGCCAAGTGGGAAGACAACCCATCAAAAGCAAACTCGATTTGAAGAAAAGACTCCACTCGGCATTGAAGTCCCTCCAACAAAAGGCGGATAAAATCCGATCCTTTTTTCAGCTTCCCGATACTGAATATGCTGCCATTCCAGACTCGGCTTAATATCTTATGTATAGATATTAATTGGAGAGACTATACCAAACGTCGTAGTCGGCAGGATTCAAGGCGGAACACGCTGTCGCCACCGACCGAACTTAACGCAAAGCCTGCTCCAAATCAGCAATCAAATCTTCCGGATCCTCCAATCCGACCGACAGACGCAGCATGGTGTCCGAAATCCCGCGCCGGGCGCGCTCTTCGGGCGTCAGGCCGTGGTGCGTGGTGGTGCAGGGTTGCGTCACCAAGCTCTCGGCGCCGCCGAGGCTGGGAGCCAAGGCGAAAAGTTTGAGCCGGTCGGCCACGCGGGTGGCGTCTTCTCCGCCGCCAGCCACTTCAATGCTCAGCATCCCGCCGAAGCCGTACATCTGATTCTTGGCCAAGCCGTGCCCCGGAAAACTCGCCAGACCGGGGTAGAACACTCGGGTGACTTTCGGATGGCGAGTCATCGCTTCGGCAATACGCTGGGCCGACTCGTTTTGCTGGCGCACGCGGACCACCAGGGTACGCAGGCTGCGAGCGAGCAGTGATGCGGTCGCTGGGCCGATCATCGAGCCCAGGTTCTTGCGCCAGTTCCATACCGGCATCAGCAGTTCCTTCGACCCCATCAATGCACCGGCAGTAAGGTCACTGTGGCCACCCAGATACTTGGTGGCGCTGTGTATAACAAAATCAGCTCCAAGTTCCAGCGGACGCTGATTGACCGGCGAAGCGAACGTATTGTCGACTACGACCCGCGCGCCGTAAGGATGGGCTTTCGCCGAAATTGCACGAATATCGAGTAGTTCAAGCGTCGGGTTGGTGGGCGTCTCGAAAAAGACCAGCTTCGCGCCAGCCGCCAGCAATGCGTCGAGTTGATCCAGCTCGCTACCCAGAATTAAATGTGTTTTGATTCCCAGCAGCGGCAATTGGCTTGCCAGCAGCTCCAGGGTTCCGCCATACGCATCGCCGATGCAGACCATGCCTTCCCGTCCATGCGTCAGGAACAAGGCCGTTTCCGCCGCCATGCCCGAGCAGAACGACCAGGCCATTTCCGCGCCTTCGAGACCGGCGAGCGTTTCTTCGAGGGCAAAGATCGAGGGATTCAGACCGTAGCGCGTATAGAGGCTGCCCGGTTTGCGGCCATCAATGACATCGAGCAGATCGGCCGTTGAATTGAAGGCGAAGGTGGTTGTGTCATACACCGGAAGGTGTGGACTGCCATGCGCATCCTTGAAACGGTGGCCGTGAATGCTGCGGGTGGCTAGGCCCGGTGTGCTGCTTTTAGTCATTTTGCGTTTCCCGGATTGATGCTGGTTACAGCGGTTTCAAACGGGCGCGGCGATCAGGGATGCCGCGCATGGGTGACGAGTGGCCGGATCAGAACGAAACAATCTTATCGCTATCGCCGACCCATTCCGCCAACGCCGGCATGGTGGATTGGGTGCCTTCAAGATAGGGCTGGTTCTTGTAGATGCCGCACCGCGCCATGCAGGTTCCACAAACTCTGACCGTGACGCCACGGGCCATCAGCGCCTTGAGCATCCCGGTCAGATCCTGATCGTAACCCTCGGGCGGAATACAGGCCTCACGCGCCATGTCGACGGCTTCGTTCATCAGGAACAGGCGGACTTCGTTGCCAGCATCGACCAGTTTGTCGGCCAGACGCAACCCATTCCAGGTCAAGTCAGTGCCATCATAGGGGGCATGATTAAAAATAAGCAGAACCTTCATGGATGATCTCCCCAGTGATGAGAATCAGCGCCTGGCCAGCAGGCCGAAGTGAAACGGACAGCAACGGTGCAAATCAACGGCTTCAAAAGCGTGGAAACCAGCCTCGGCCATCCAGGCCAGGCATTGCTCGGGCGTCGGGCGAATGTCCAGCGCGGGGCCGCGCGGGGTCGGGATGTCACTGCGCCAGTGGATGACCGACAACACGCCACCGTCCTGTAACGTCCGGTAGGCTTCGCGCAACAAAGTCACGGGCTGTTCCAGGTGCAGCAGATTGAAAATCATGGCATGCGCCTGTGAGCGATCCTGAACGCCAGTCCCGTGTCCGACGAAATCCCGCACCTCGGCCCGGATATTGGAGAGCTTGAAGGTCGCAGCCTTCTGGCGCACACACTCGACCATGGCCGGCTCAATATCTAGGGCGGTCACGAGTCCCGTCGTGCGGCGGGCTGCAGGCACCGTAAACGTGCCGTATCCGCAGCCGAACTCGATGCAGTCTCCGCGAATGGCCGTTGGGCCGAACAAGCGGGCGATGGCTTCATCGGCAGCAAAGAAGGTCCCCCAATAGGTCTCGGCCGGCATGCCGCTTTCCCGGCCCTTCATGGGGATATACCGCCCAATTCGACTGGAAGCCCGGCCGCTTGCCATTCGCTGACGCCATCGAGAATCTTGCGTACTCGGTAGCCTCTGGCGGAAAGCAAGGCCACGGCTTCATCAGACCACCGGCAGAACGGACCCCGGCAATAGGCAACAATTTCTCTATCGCCGGGCAGTTCAGCGAGCCGCTGCTCAATCTCGGCCACTGGCATCGAACGGGCGAACGGCAGGTGGGCGGCTGTGTATTCATCGCGCGGGCGCACATCAAGGACCATCACGTCCCCCCGACGCGCTTGCTCCAGCAGGGTCTCGCGACTCACCGCTGCGAGGTTTGCCGGATCGGCCACCATCCGACTTAATGCCATCTTCAGTTCGAGCAAGTGTTCCTCGGCGACTTGGCGCAGACTCACCCACAGGCCCGCGACATCGCTGCCGGCCAGTCGATAGATGATGTATTTGCCTTCGCGTTGGGCGGTGACGAGGCGCGCTTCCTTGAGTGCCCGTAAGTGGGCGCTGGTGAGTTTGATATCGGTCGACAATTCGCTCGCCAGTGTTTCAACGGTTTTCTCGCCTTGAGCTAACAACTCCAACAGTTCCAGCCGCTTCGGACTGGAAACGGCTTTACCGATCCGGGCGACCTGCTCGTATAAGAGGTTTTTCAGGGTTCGGTTATCCATGGAATCATTCTAACGAATGTGCGATTGAATCACAACGCAAACCCGAGGATGAAGTCTGGCATCGGGAAACCGAGCAGCGTCATCGACTATCCTGGGATAGATAAGTTTGGTGCTTCAGGCAAGAACGAATGAGATGATGTTATAAAAAGACATCTATAAAGCAGAATAGGGTTAACAATGCTGCGCAAGCACATCAATACCGCTCATTTTTTATCCAACGCTAACCCATGTTGGCAACTCCACGATTTTTCGAGCTTCGTCATTCCTACCTCGATCTGGCGCTAGAAGTTATCCACAGCTTCTGTGGATAACTTACCAAAGACCTCGAAACGCTTGACAAGAACAATGTATACTATGTATTATCGAAGTATATACAAAATCAAGAATGGCACTACCATGGGCAAAGACAAAAAACAGAAGTCCAACAAGGATGAAGAAGTGAAGCTGGTGGTCCGGATCGAGGCAAAGCTGCGCGACGCCTTCATCGAAGCCTGCCAGGACACGGACACCACGGCATCCAGGGAAGTGCGGCGCTTCATCCGCGACTTCCTCGCGCGCTCAAGCAAAACGGACGCCTGAGGTCTCGCGAACCCATAGGATCCCACCCATTCCACCTGTACTGTCCAGCGAGATCCACAACGATGATTCAGTCCCCCCGCGATATTGCGCCCCAAGCGCGAACCCAAGCCGCCCTCGACGCCATGCATGCCTATTTCGCCGCGACCGCCCAAGCTCGACCCCGGCAGGAACGGCAGCGCCTAGCCTACGAGTGGCTGGCGGCGGTTCGCCGGCTGCGCGTCACCACCCAGTAATTCGGCGATCCGCTCAGCCAGTCGAATGGCGGCGCTTGAGCGGTCATCCCTCTCCCACCCCAAGTAGATCGATGCCGCCGATATCGGCGCGGCTTATCAGCAGCGATAGATACCGACTAATGGCTTGGCGCTGCTCCTGTTCGCACAGATAGCGGGCGATCCGGTCGCGGACCCGGTCGTAGTCCAGCGGCCGACCCTCGGTTCTCCGGTGCAACTGGATCACATGGAAGCCAAACCGGCTTTCCACCGGCTGGCGGGACGTCTCGCCTTCCCGCATCGCGAACAGCGCCTGTTCGAACTCCGGCACGGTCTGGGCCAAGCCAATTTGACCGAGGCTACCGCCAGCCCGCTTGGACGGACAGTCCGACAGTTGCGCCGCCAGTTCCGCAAAGTTCCCGCCTGGACCGTCCAGTCGCGCGATGGCGCTCTCGGCGCGGGCGCGGGCTTCAGCGCGGGCGCCGGCATCGTTCGGCGGCGCGGCGCATAAAATGTGCGAAACCTCAAATAGGTCACCGTCGCGAAACCGCTGGCGGTTGGCCGTGAAGAACCGCCGACAGTTTTCCTCATTCGGTTCCGGGGTCTGGAGCTCGCGCTCGATCAGCGCCGCGATGCGCGCGTCCTCGTCGGCGTCGGCGATGTCCAGTCGGGCCGCTTCCTGCAACAGCAGCTCCTTGGCGACCAGCGCCAGCGTTGCCGAATGCTCGGCAATTTCCCGCGATGGCGCCGGATGATGCTGCATTTCGGCGTGAATGGCGGCGTCGGTGATTTCGACACCGTTGACGGTGACGGGCATGGAGGTTCTCCAAGGTTTGCGGACACGCCGCTTGGCTAGCTGAAGAGCATTAAATATTATGTATTTAGTATCAATTTTAAATTATCATAATTGCAAACACAAAATTTTAACTTTAAATTACCCACCATGATCACAGCAGCCCAGTTGAAAGCGGCGCGCGCGTTGTTGGGCATGGACCAGCGGGCGCTGGCGGAAGCCGCCGATTTATCCCTGCCAACCATCCAGCGGATGGAGGCCAGCGACGGCACCATCCGCGGCCATGTGGACTCCCTGGTCAAGCTCATCGCCGCGCTCGAGAACGCCGGAGTAGCGTTGATCAACGAAGGCGTCGTCAGCGAAGGCGGCGGACGCGGAGTCCGATTGAAACGCTGAACCACCAATCACCCGACGACCTGGAGGGAGCGAGTTTCATCATCATGTCGTTGCCGCTACTGTTGAGTCTAGCGATGGCCCTGTTCGCCGTCAGCGCCTACGCGCTCGTCGCGTCGCGTCGGCCCGGTTGCAGCCGCCAAGTCTACAGCCTCGCCTTGGCCGTTTGCGTCATTCTATTGGGGATGGCGTTGGCGCATCTGCTGGCCGGGCAGACGTCGGCGACGCTCACGCTGCCGTTGGGCCTGCCCTGGCTGGGCGCGCATTTCCGGCTGGATGCGCTGGCAGCCTTTTTCCTGATCGTGGTCAATCTGGGCGGCGCGATCGCGAGCCTGTTTGCTCTCGGCTACGGCCAGCACGAGCAAGCGCCCGAACGGGTGTTGCCATTCTACCCAGCGTTTTTGGCCGGTATGAACCTGGTCTTGCTGGCCGATGATGCTTTCTCCTTTCTGTTCGCCTGGGAGTTCATGTCGCTGACCTCCTGGGCGCTGGTCATGGCCCATCACCAGGAGCCGGCCAACGCCCGCGCCGGTTACCTGTATCTGGTCATGGCCTGCTTCGGCACTTTGGCGCTGCTGCTGGCGTTCGGTCTGCTGGCCGGTCCCGATGGGGGTTACGACTTCGCCACGATCCGCGCCGGCACGGTGAACCCCGGATTCGCGGCGCTGGTGCTGGCGCTAGCGTTGTTGGGGGCCGGTTCCAAGGCCGGGTTGGTGCCGCTGCACGTCTGGCTACCGCTGGCCCATCCCGCCGCGCCCAGCCACGTTTCGGCGCTGATGAGCGGGGTGATGACCAAGGTAGCGGTGTACGGCTTCATCCGCATCGCGTTCGACCTGCTAGGCGAGCCGATCATGTGGTGGTGGGGTGGGCTGGTGTTGGCTCTGGGCGGCGTCACCGCCGTGCTGGGCGTGCTGTACGCACTGATGCAGCACGATTTGAAACGACTGCTCGCTTATCACACGGTGGAGAATATCGGCATCATCTTCATCGGACTGGGACTGGCGCTGGCTTTTCAGGCGAATCAAATGTACGCCAGCGCGGCGCTGGCGCTGACCGCCGCGCTGTTTCATGTTCTCAACCACTCATTGTTCAAAAGCCTGTTGTTCCTCGGCGCCGGCGCGGTGCTGACCGCCACCGGCGAGCGCGACATGGAACGGTTGGGTGGCTTGATCCACCCGATGCCGTGGACCGCGCTGGCGTTTCTGATCGGCGCGGCGGCAATTTCGGCGCTGCCGCCGCTGAACGGCTTCGTCTCCGAATGGTTGACCTTCCAGGCCATCCTGATCAGTCCGGAACTGCCGCAATGGCTACTCAAGTTCCTGGTGCCGGCGATCGGCGCGCTGCTGGCCTTGTCCGCCGCGTTGGCCGCCGCCTGCTTCGTCAAGGCGTTCGGCATCACCTTCCTGGGCCGGCCACGCTCGCCCGCCGCCGCCGGAGCGAGGGAAACCGACCGCTATTCACTGAGCGCGCTGTTCGTCCTGGCGGCATTGTGCCTGCTGGCAGGAATTCTGCCCGGGCTGGTGGTGGACGGGCTAGCGCCGGTGGTGAGTCTGCTGAATGGCGGCGCCCAACTGATGGCGCAACACGATCAACCCTGGCTGACCCTGGTGCCGGTGGTGGATGTGAAAAGCACCTACAACGGCCTGTTGGTGTTGCTGTTCATGGCGCTGTCGGGAACCGCCGCCGCCCTGCTGATTCACCGGCTGGCCTCCAACGCGGCGCGGCGCGGCCCCGCCTGGGACTGCGGCTTTCCCGAAGCCAACTCTGCCTTCCAGTACACTGCGGGCAGCTTCGCCCAGCCGATCCGCCGGGTGTTCGGCAGCATCGTGTTTCAGGCCCGCGAGCGGGTGACGATGCCGCCGCCCGGCGATTTGCGACCGGCGCGGCTCGAAGTCGAGATGCACGATCCGATCTGGGAGCGCGGCTACGCTCCGATCGCCGCTGCCGTGGTGGCGCTCTCTGGCCGCTTCAACTACTTGCAATACCTCACGATCCGCCGCTACCTGAGCCTGGTGTTCGGCGTGCTGGTACTGCTGTTGCTGGGGATGGTCCTATGGCGCTGATCGCCGACTATCTGGTGCAGGGTTGCCAAATGCTGTTGATCCTGCTGCTGGCGCCGCTGCTGACCGGCTGGGTGCGCACGATCAAGGCGCGGTTGTTGCGCCGGCGCGGCCCGTCGGTGCTGCAACCCTACCGCGACCTGTTCAAGCTGTTGCGCAAGGAAGTGGTCCTGGCCGACTCCGCCTCCTGGCTGTTTCGGGTGGCGCCTTATCTGATCTTCGCCGCCCTGTGGGTGGCGGCGGCGCTGGTGCCGACCTTCGCCAGCGGCTTGTTGTTCAGTTGGACGGCGGACTTGATCGCCATCGTCGCCCTGCTCGGCACCGCCCGCTTTTTTCTGGCGCTGGCCGGGCTCGACGTCGGCACCAGCTTCGGTGGCATCGGCTCCAGCCGCGAGATGATGATCGCCTCGCTGGCCGAACCGGCCATGCTGATGATGGTGTTCACCCTGTCGCTGCTGGCGGGCACCACCGAACTGTCCTCCGTCGCCCGCTTCATGCTGACCGCCGAAGTCGGCCTGCGAGTGTCGCTGGCGCTGGCCTTGTTGGCTTTGGTGATGGTGGCGATCGCCGAGAACGCCCGCATCCCGGTGGACAATCCGGCCACGCACCTGGAGCTGACCATGGTCCACGAAGCGATGGTGCTGGAATATTCCGGCCGCCATCTGGCGCTGATCGAGTTGGGCGCTTCGCTCAAACTGCTGCTGTATTTATCGTTGCTGGGCTGCATCTTCGCGCCCTGGGGCATGGCGACCGCCGGCGCGGGCCTGACGGCTTATCTGATCGGCATGACGATCTATGTGGCCAAATTGGCGTTCGGCGGCTTGCTGCTGGCGCTGTTCGAGACCAGCATCGCCAAGATGCGGGTGTTCCGCGTCGATCAATTCCTGGGAGCGGCGCTGATGTTGGGGCTGCTCGGCACCCTGTTGCTGTTCGTGTCGCGGAGTTTGTGATGCATGGTTTGGCGTTCGATATCGCCCATTTCCTGGCCGGCGGCATGGTGGTGGCGAGCTTTCTGTTGCTGTACCAGGATCGCCTGTCGGCGCTGATCAACGTCTTCGCTCTGCATTCGCTGGTGCTGGTGCTGGCGGTCGGCTGGCAAGCGACTATCCAGGAGGCCCACCATCTTTACGTCACGGCGGGAATCGCGCTGGTCTTCAAAGCCATCATCATCCCGACCGCGCTGCACCGCATCGTCCGGCGGCTCGGCATTCATCGCACCCTGGAAGTGGTGGGCGGCGTGGGTCGGGACATGCTGGCCGGCACGGCGCTGGTGGCGCTGGCGATTCTGGTGATGCTGCCGGTGACGGCGGGGGCCGACGCGCTGGCGCGGGAAGATCTGGCGTTCGCGCTGGCGGTGGTGCTGCTGGGACTGCTGCTGATGGTCATCCGCTACAACGCGGTGAGCTTGGTGATCGGTTTCATGTCGTTGGAAAACGGGCTGGTGCTGGCCGCCGCCGGGGCGCGCGGCATGCCGCTGGCGGTGGAGATCAGCATCGCCTTTTCGGTGTTGATCGCGCTGATCGTGATCGGCGTCTTCCTGTTCCGCATCCGGGAACGCTTCGACAGCGTGGACATGCAGGCGATGGACACCTTCCGGGAGGGCCGGCGGAAATGAATGCGGGCTTCATCGCAATGACCGCGCTGCTGGCCGTTCCCGCCGGCGCCGCGCTGCTGCTGGTGCTACTGTCCGGCTACCGGCTCGGCGCCCGGGTGAACGTCGGCGCGGCGCTGTCGAGCCTGCTGGCCGCCGTCACTCTGTTCGGGGCGCGGCCGGAAGCCAATCTTTATCTGCGGGTGGACGATTTCAACCTTTATCTGATCGTGTTGAACAATCTGGTTAGCTTCACCACCAGCGTGTTCAGCGCCAGCTACATCGCCCACGAACTGGAAACCGGCCGGCTGACTCCGGTGTATCTGCGCTTCTATCACGCCATGTATCAGGCGCTGTTGTTCGCCATGAATCTGGCGCTGCTCGCCAACAACATCGGGCTGCTGTGGGTGGCCATCGAGTTGGCGACGCTGATCACCGTGCTGATGGTCGGTCTTTACCGGACCCGCGCCGCGTTGGAGGCCGCCTGGAAATATTTCATCCTGGGCAGTCTCGGTATTGCCTTGGCGCTGTTCGGCACCATCCTGGTGTACCTGGCGGCGCAGCCGGTGATGGGGGAAGGCTTGCCGGCCATGGCCTGGGACCAATTGCTCGCCCGCGCCAGCGCCTTCGATCCGGCGCTGCTGAATCTGGCGTTCGTGTTTCTGCTGCTCGGTTACGGCACCAAGGCGGGCTTGGCACCGCTGCACGCCTGGTTGCCCGACGCCCACGCCGAAGGTCCCACGCCGATCTCGGCGATACTATCTGGTTTATTGCTGAACGTGGCGCTGTATGCGGTGCTGCGGTTCAAGATGCTGATGAGCGCCAATCCCCACGCGCTGGCGCCGGGTCCGCTGATGGTCGGTCTGGGGCTCCTGTCGCTGCTGTTCGCCGGACTGATGCTCTATCGCCGGGGCGACATCAAGCGGCTGTTCGCCTATTCCTCTATCGAGCACATGGGCATCATCACCTTCGCCTTCGGCATGGGCGGGCCGCTGGCCAACTTCGCTGGACTGCTGCACATGACGATGCACAGCCTGACCAAGTCGGCGATTTTCTTCGCGGTGGGCCATATTTCCCAGGTCAAGGGCACCCAGCGGATTTCCACCATTCGCGGCTTGACCGTCACTCATCCGGCGCTCGGCTGGGGATTGGTGGCCGGCGTTATCGCCATCGCCGGGATGCCGCCGTTTGGCGTGTTCATGAGCGAGTTTCTGGTGGTGAGTTCCACCTTCGCCCGCCAACCGCTGCTGGCGTTGCCGCTGGTTTTGGGGTTGCTGCTGGCGTTCGGCACCCTGCTGTGGCGGCTGAATGGGATGGCGTTCGGCAAACCGGACACCGGTCCCGCCGCACCGGTGCAAGCCAGTATCCTGCCGATGTTAGCGCACTTGGCGCTGGTGTTCGTGGCGGGAATCTGGCTGCCGGGACCGCTGGTCAACTGGTTCAAGAACGTGGCGGTTCTGCTAGGTTGAGGGCGATTCGATGAGCTTTGTGAAAACGCCTGTTTTGCAAAGATTCTCGTTTCTATTTTTCTTGCTGATGATCGTTCCTATCGCAAGCTATGCTTTTCTTGTTGTCTATTTTAGCGTCAACATCCCCATAATGGATGACTATGATACCGTGTTGGCCTATCTTAACAGGCCTGGTTCTCTCAGATATGAAAGTTTTTTTTACCAACACAACGAACATAGAATTGCATGGAATCGACTGATCACCGAAGCTTACTATCACATATTTGGGGAGATAAATTTCAGGAATTTGATTTATGTAGGAAACTTGGGATTGTTTCTTCTCTTCATCCTGTTATTGACCATATTTAAAGGACAAAAAACTCCCATAATATTTTTTATTCCTGTTACCTATTTATTATTTCAACCTCAAGCATGGGAGAACATGACATGGGTTACGGGTTCCCTACAAAATTATTATATTCTTTATTTCGCATTACTGGCTTTTTATTTTTGGAATAAGGAGAAATTGTCAGGGTATATTTTGGCTGGTTTTTTTGGAGCAATGGCGACCTATACCAGCGCAAATGGATTGCTGGTATTTTTTTTACTATTCGCTTGGGAGTGGATAAATTTTTTTACCAAAACAAAAACGACGAACACGAACTTAGAAAGAAAATTTTTTGTCAATAACCGGTTAAAATTATTATTAATTCTGTTTTTAACCACAGGCTATCTGTGTTATTCGTACTTTAAAGACTATACCAACGTAGGAATGGGTCATCCCTACATGGGTGAAATTTTGCTGCAACCCGTGCTTTTGATTCAATATATGGCGACGCTCCTCGGATCTTATGTAGGATCCAACAAAACCATCGCACTTTTTGCTGGATTACTGGAAGTGATGCTTTTTGTTTTTCTCACCTATTCGAGATATGACCAGAAAAACTCTGTTATCTATTATTTCTTACTTTTCGTTTTTGCAAGCGTTTTTGTCATAGCATTAGGACGGGCTGGATTTGGTATTGAGCAGGCTTTATCCTCAAGATACAGAATCCTTTCAGTTCTAGCGCTTGTCTTGATATATTGGGCCATCATAGAACAATATTCAAAAAATTTTTCGGCAAAATCGATCATATTATTAGCGATATTTTCCGCGATGATATTTAACTTCGGTTCCACGGCAAGGTATATCGGGAGTCTTTCCGAAAGGAAGAGCATCCTGGAGGAAATTACAACATGGAGACAAACCGGGAAGGGATTGAATTATCCTGATCAGGAAAGTGCTTCCTTGATTCTCGGGCAATCCATAGAGAAAGGATTATATATTCCCCCTGGATTCTCGACCAATTGATAAATTAATTAGACATGGATTACCGAACAAGCGCATGAATACCAAAATCCAGCATACAAGTCATGCTCCCGCATTGCGGAATGTTTTAGAGGCCAGCCAGCTAATCGGTGGCCATCGCCCTTGGCCGCGGGTCGTGGTAACGCCCGAACTTTGGAATACCCTGACCAAAGGCCTAGTCGATGGCGCATGGACTCTGCTCGGATTGTGGGGCGAAGCGGGTTGGGTTCACCTGGCGCTACATGAGGCTGCAACCGGCCTGATCGCCGTCGCCAGCTTGCCCTGTCCAAACGAACGGTTTCCCTCGGTGGGCGGCGCGCATCCGCCGGCGCAGCGGCTGGAGCGCGCCATCGCGGATCTGGTCGGTTTGCAACCGGTCGACGCTCCCGATTCCCGGCCTTGGCTGGATCATGGCCGCTGGCCATTGCGCCATCCGCTGGGAATGGCCACCAGAGCGACCGGAGCGATGCCGCCGTATCGGTTTCTGCCAGCGGAAGGCGAAAGCCTGCACCAGATTCCGGTGGGGCCGGTTCACGCCGGCATCATCGAACCCGGCCATTTCCGCTTTACCGCTAACGGCGAGGCCGTGGTCCGGCTGGAGGAACGGCTGGGCTACGTCCACAAGGGCATCGAGAGCCTGCTGGCGGGCGCGACGCTGGAGCGGGCGGCGCGACTGGTCGGACGGGTGTCGGGCGACAGCACGGTAGCCTACGCGCTGGCGTTCGCCCGCGCCGCCGAGGCCGCGACCGAAACCGATACGCCCGACCGCGCCCATTGGCTGCGCGCGCTGATGGCCGAACTGGAGCGGCTGGCGAATCATCTCGGCGACATCGGCGCGATCTGCAACGACGCGGCCTTTGCCTTGATGCTCGCCCATTGCGCGGTGTTGCGCGAACAGGTCTTGCGCGCCAGCGCAGCCTGTTTCGGTCATCGGTTGTTGATGGATTGCATCGTCCCCGGCGGCGTGGTCGCGGATTTGCCGGCGGACGGCGCGAAGGTCTTGCGCGCCCTGGTCGCCGAGTTGCGGCGCCGGTTTCCCCCGCTGATTGAGTTGTACGACAACACCGCCTCGCTGCAAGACCGCACCGTGGGCACCGGTTTTGTGCGGCCGGCCTTGATCCAACAATTCGGTTGCGGGGGGCCGATTGGCCGCGCCGGGGGCCGCGTCTTCGACGCTCGCCGCCAGCCGGGTTATCCACCCTACGAGCAACTGAAGTTCGAGGCACCGGTGCGGACCGACAGCGACGTCAACGGTCGGGTATGGCTGCGCATCAGCGAAGCGCAACAGAGTTTGGTGCTGGTCGAGCAGATCCTGGAGCGATTGCCGCCAGGTCCCGTGCGCGGGAAGTTGAACCTGTCTGGTCAACCCAGCGAGGGCATGGCGTTGGTCGAGGGGTTTCGCGGCGACGTGCTGGTCTGGCTGCGGCTGGCCGCCGACGGCACGGTGGCGCGCTGCCATCCGCGCGATCCGTCCTGGTTCCAGTGGCCGCTGCTGGAAGCCGCCATCGAAGGCAACATCGTCGCGGATTTTCCGCTGTGCAATAAATCGTTCAACGGCTCGTATTCGGGCCACGATCTGTAGGCGACGCCGTCATGCGCAAGCTGCTGTTTCAGAATTTGTTGCGATGGCCGCTGACCGTCGCCGCGCCGGCCCCCTCCAAGCCAGCCCTGGCCGAACTGAGCGCAAAGGTCGATCGGGCGGCGCGACAGCGGCTGGGCCGCAGTCTGGCAATCCGCGAGGTGGATGCCGGTTCCTGCAACGGCTGCGAACTGGAAATTCACGCGCTGAACAACGCCTATTACGATTTGGAGCGGTTTGGCCTCCACTTCGTCGCCTCGCCGCGCCATGCCGACGTGCTGCTGGTCACCGGACCGGTCACTGCCAACATGCGGGAGGCGCTGGAACGGACTTACCACGCCACGCCCGATCCCAAATGGGTGGTGGCCGTCGGCGACTGCGGGCGCGATGGCGGGGTGTTCGCCGGCAGCTACGCCTGCATCGGCGGGGTGGCCGAGGTCATTCCCGTCGATCTGCATATTCCAGGCTGTCCGCCGAACCCCATACAACTGCTGGAAGGCTTGCTGGCCTTGTTGCAGTTCCAGAAATCGCCATGAAACCCGACCGAGAACACTCACTTTATCTGCCCTTCGGCACCGCCCTGCGCGATAAGCTGCGCGGCGGCTACAACCTGAGCAAGCTACAAGCCGACCTGCTGGCGGGCATCACCGTCGGCATCGTCGCGGTGCCGCTGGCGATGGCGCTGGCCATCGGCAGCGGGGTGCCGCCGCAGTACGGTCTTTATACCGCCATTGTCGCCGGAATGTTGATCGCCCTGACCGGCGGCTCCCGCTTCAGCGTGTCCGGCCCGACCGCCGCCTTCATCGTGATCTTGCATCCCATCGCTGAAAAATATGGCCTCGGCGGACTGGTGACCGCCAGTTTCATGGCCGGGATCATGTTGATGGGTATGGGGTTGGCGCGGATGGGCAAGTTGATCCAGTTCATTCCCTATCCGGTAACCACCGGCTTCACCACCGGCATCGCAGTGGTCATCGCCAGCCTGCAATTCAAGGATTTTTTCGGCCTGCAACTGGCCGCGCAGCCGGAGCACTTTCTGGAACGGATCTGGTTGTTGGGACAGGCGCTACCCGGACTGCACCTTGCCGATTTTGTGATCGGCGCGTTGACCTTGGCCCTGCTGATTTTGTGGCCACGCCTGAAAACCGGGTTCCCGGCGCCGCTGGTCGGCATGGTGGCCGCCACCGTGCTGGCTTGGTTGCTCGCCCGTTTCGTGAACGGTTTCGAGGTCGCCACCATCGCTTCCCGGTTCAGCTATGTTCAGGATGGGCAAACCCTGCCGGGCATTCCGCCATTCCTGCCGCACTTCGTGTTGCCGTGGCAATTATCCGGTCCGGATGGTCAGCCGCTGGGGCTGTCGCTGGGGCTGATCAAGGATCTGCTGGGTCCGGCCATGGCGATTGCCTTGCTGGGCGCCATCGAGTCGCTGTTGTGCGCGGTGGTGGCCGACGGCATGACGGGCACCAAGCACGATCCCGACGCCGAACTGATCGGGCAGGGTATCGGTAATACGGTCGCGCCATTTTTTGGCGGCATTGCCGCGACTGGGGCGCTGGCCCGCACCGCCGCCAACATCCGCGCCGGCGCGCGAGGGCCGCTGGCCGCCGTATTCCATGCGCTGTTCATCCTGCTGGTGCTGCTGGCGCTGGCGCCGCTGCTGGGGTATCTGCCGATGGCGGCGCTGGCGGCGCTGCTGTTGCTGGTGGCGTGGAATATGAGCGAACTGAAGCACTTCCGGCATATTCTCAAAATCGCGCCCGGCAGCGATATTCTGGTATTGCTGGTGTGTTTCGGGCTGACGGTCATTTTCGACATGGTAATTGCGATCAGTGTCGGCGTAGTGCTGGCGGCGCTGTTGTTCATGAATCGCATGGCGGAACTGACCGGCGGCAAGCATGTCGAGGCCGACCATCCCCATTTGGAGAGTCCGCTGCCCGAAGGCGTGCGGCTGTACGAAATCTCCGGCTCGCTGTTTTTTGGCGCCGCCGAGAAGGCCATGAGCGCCCTGCACGACATCGGCGCCCGGCCACGCGCGGTCATCATCGACATCGAAGGGGTGACGGTCATGGACGTGTCGGGGTTGGTGGAGCTGGATTCGGCCATCGAACGCTTGCAGAGCGACGGGGTTCTGGTGGCGATAGCGGGGGTGCATGGTCAGCCGGCGCTGTTGATGCGGCGGGCCGGGCTGCGCAACGTACCCGGCAAGTTGCTGCTGTCGGCCAGCCTGCCGCAGGCGCTGGCGCGGGTGCGGCATTATCTGGGCGAGTCGGCGACCGGTCAGCGCCTGCTCACCGATCCGATTCTCTGATGCCCCACGCAGCCAAGAGGCGCGTTTATCCAGCCTCTTCGGCTCACCCGGCCAGCCGCCGGAAAAACCGGACTCCTTCGATCCAGACCGCTCGCGTCAGCCGGCCGTTTCCGGCGGCGCGCGTTTGAGGAAGGCCGCCCGGTCCGCGGCGACCGGAATATGTTCCGCCAGCCGCTGGTACAATTCCCGGGGCGTCCGGGTCTTGGCGGCGACCTGCTTGACCAGCACCTTGGCGATGGGGCCGAGGTAGACCGCCAAATCCCGCCGGGCGGTTTCCAGCACGGGCTGTTCGAACGATCCCAGCGACCCGCTCATCTGACTGCCCATCACCGAAGCGCTGGTCGCCGTGCCCAGGCCGGTCATGGCGCCGCCCAGCACCGCCCGCATCCGCCGCTGGAACAGCAAGCGGTCCTGGTCGCCCGGGATCGCCGCCATCAACTGCTGGACCAGCTCCGCCGGGCTACCGACCTGGAGCGCGGTCCGGCGCACCAGCACCTTCGCGACCGGCCCCAGGACTTCGATCAGCCAATGTTCAGCCTGCGCCAGCAGGACTGGATCCCAACCCGGCGGCGTGTTCGCGGGCGGCGGCGCGGGCGCCTGGACCGGCTCCACCCGAATCACGGTCGAGCCATCGGCCGCTGCCTCGCGTTCGACCAGCTTCAACCCTTCCAGCGCCGCGATGAACGCGCCGGCATCCTGAAACCGATCGTTCGGCGCCTTGGCCAGCGCCCGCTCCAGCACCGCGTCCAGTTCCAGCGGCAACCGGGGATTCAACGTCGTGGCCCGGCGCGGCGGCTGGTTCAGCACCTGATACATCAACTCGCTGGCGCCGCGCCCGTCGAAGGGCCGCGCGCCGGTCAGCATCTCGAACAGCACCACGGCGGCGGCGTAAAGATCGGCGCGCCGGTCGGCTTCCTCGCCCCGGAACTGCTCGGGGGCCATGTAGCCGGGCGTACCTACCGTCATCCCGTCCTGGGTCAGGCCGATGCCCGTTTCCAACCGGGCGATGCCGAAATCGGTCACCTTCACTTGGCCGTCCGCCAGCAGGATGATGTTGCCGGGCTTGATATCGCGATGCACCACCCCGGAGGCGTGAGCATGACCCAGCGCCTGCAACACCTGGACGATCACCGCGACGGCGTTGGCCAGCGGCAGCGGCTTGCGCTCCTTCAGGTAATCGCGCAATTCCCGCCCCTGCACGTATTCCATGACGATGTAGGGCGCGTTCTCCTCCTCGCCGTACTCGAACACCGTGACGATGTTGGGATGCAGGCAGCGGCCGGCGGCCCGCACCTCGCGGCGAAATCGCGCCAGCCATTCGGCGCCTTCCTCGCCCTGCAGCAGGCGACGGTGGATGGTCTTGATCGCGACCGGGCGATCGATCGCGGCGTCGTGGCCCAGATAGACCATCCCCATGGCGCCGCGACCCAGCAGACCCCTCACGCGGTAGCGGCCGATGCGTGGCGGCAGGGCGCCGCTGATATCGCCGCTGTCGGTCATCTCATTCGCCCAGCATCTTCATGGCGTTCTCCAGGCTGAGCCGCATCCGGCTGAACGACTGCGACAGCGAGGCGATTTCGTCCGAGCCCGGCTTGACGTATTCCGGCACGTCCGGCTTGCCCAGGCTGACCTCGTTGGCGATGTCGGCCATCCGCGTCACCGGCCGAATCACCACGAAATGCAGCAGGATATTGAGCAGCACGAGCAGCAACGCGAAGACTCCGCTCAGAAGGACCAGGAACGTGGTGAAGGTCTGCCGGGCCCGCTCCAGCGGCACCGACATCGGCACCGAGACCACCTGCGCGCCCACGATCTCCTTCAGCTTCCAGCCGAAACCGTTGCTGACGCCGTAGATGTCGGTCATGGTCTTGGGCGCGTCCTCGACCTTGCCGTGGCACGTCAGGCAACCCTCGTCGTAGATGCCCAGCGGCCGCGCCAGATTGAGCACCGGTCCGGTGGGCGTATCCCGCTCGATGATCAGCTCCTTGCGCTCCGGGTTATTGCGAAATTCCCGGATGATGTCCGTTTCCCAGTCGCTGGCCCGGTCGTTGGGATTAGTGGGATTGAGCGCTGCTTCCTTGTAGGTGTAGTCGGGGAACTTGCCGCGCAGCGCCTTGAAGCTCTGTCCCGCCGCGTAGGCCGAAACCGTCTGGGGCAGGAACTGCCGTTTCATCTGCAAGGTCAGCAGCGGCTTGATCTGCTCGGCGGTGTAGGCGCGAGCGCCCAGCGCGCCCTCGATCATGATGCGCGCGTTCTGAATCACTTCCTCGCGGGCGTTGTTCTTCAGGATGCGGTCGGACAGGTACGCCGCCAGCGCCAAGCCGAGCGCAAAGGCCAGCAACAGCACCAGATTGAATTTCGTGCGCAGACCCATGGGCGGGCTCCTCAAGCTTGTGGGTGATGATCGCGGTCAACTGGCTGGCCGGCCAGAACCGGGCGGTGGCTGACACTGGTGGTTCATGGCGTCGTGCGCCTTGGCGAAGCCGGCCAAGCTGAACGGGACCGCGAACGACTCGGTCGCCGGCCAAGTCGGCCAGAATCGCAGATAAACGACCGCCTGGCGACCGGTTCGCAATTGGCGGACCAAATCCGGCAGATCCCGGTCGAACGCCAGAATCATCTTGTTGCGGGCGATCTGGGCAGAGCGAATCGGCGGATTCTTGTCGATCGCCAGTTGCAGATCGGCGAACGACAGATCCAGTTCCGATTCGGTGACCACCAACAGGCTGGCGCCGTTGAAGACCAGGGAAACCGGCGTGGCGTCGTAGCCGTCGGGGGTGGATTGCGGGGCGCTGCTGACCAGACATTGTGGCTGGCGGGTCAGGGGATCGGGCTTCAGAGCCACGGTCCAGGCGGCCTGCGCCAGCCCTGCGACCAGCAGCCCGCCGCATGTCCCCAGCGCGGCCAGCCAGCGCCGCGTTCGACCGCCGGCTGGCCCGGTGATGCGCCATGGCTGAATTCGCACGATTTTCACCTCCTGATACATTTCGATGGGTCGGAATTCGGCACGGGACCTTGCAGGTCGTCCGTCTCGCCCGGTCCGGCCAGAGCGCGCGGATTCCGGTATAGTGACCGCCTCGATCCTCCGCGCGGAGCGCGCCATGAACCCGGTTGACGACCCGACCCATGACCCGTATGACACCACCCATGGCGCTATTTTCGCCCGCATCGGCCATGCCTTCCATCGCCTCGCGCTACGGATTCCGAACGGGGGCGACAAACCGGCGTTGGCGGACGCCGCCGGCGTAGTTGTCGATCCCCGGGAAGTGGAACTGCTGCGCTGGCCGCCCGAGGCCGAAGCCGCGTTGCGACGCGGCGGCTACCTTCCCATCCAACCCGTGGATATGGAACTTTGGTGCAACTGCGCCGATTGAAGGACGAGGGTGAATTTCACACCGCCCCGCTAGGAAATTATTGGCTATTTTCCCGTTAACCGCCACAGTTGAAATGATCGGCTTCCCCCATGGACTTCCTTTCCGACCTGCTTTCGTTCTTCCTGCATCTCGACCGCCACTTGGCCGAACTGGCCAACCAGTACGGTGGCTGGCTCTACGGCATTCTGTTCCTGATCGTGTTTTGCGAAACCGGGCTGGTGATAACGCCATTCCTGCCCGGCGACTCTCTCCTGTTCGCCGCCGGCTCGCTGGCCGCCATGGCGGATAACGCCCTGAACGTCCACGCCCTGTTCCTGCTGCTGGCGGTTGCCGCCATCCTGGGCGATACGGTCAACTATGCCGCCGGCCATTATTTCGGCGAGAAGGTGTTCAGCCCCGACGCCCGAGTGCTCAGACAGGAATACCTGGACCGCACCCATGCGTTTTTCGAGCGGCATGGCGGCAAAACCATCGTCATTGCCCGCTTCGTGCCGATCGTGCGCACCTTCGCCCCCTTCGTGGCCGGCGCCGGCAGTATGACCTACCACCACTTTCTGTTCTATAACGTGACCGGAGCCATCGCCTGGACCGCCTCCTTTCTGTACGGCGGCTACTTCTTCGGCAACCTGCCGTTCGTCAAGCAGAATTTCACCCTGGTGATCCTGGCCATCATCATCCTGTCCATCATGCCGGGCGTGGTCGAATACTGGCGGCATCGGCGCGCGGCGGCGCGGCCCGGCTAGACCATGGAGTATTCAAGCCAATCCGTCGCGTTATAATCGGGGCACAAGGGAAAGCCCACACCAAAATCAACCCACCTTATCCCCACCTGCCAACGGAGTCCAAGCCATGAGCCATACGTGCCGCATCGAACTGGATGGTCAGTCCCACGAATTCCCGACCGTCGAGGGAACCGAAAACGAACTGGCGGTCGACATCAGCACGCTACGCGACCGCACGGGTTATATCACCCTGGACGACGGGTATGGCAACACCGGCTCCTGCACGTCCGCCATCACCTACATCGACGGCGACAAGGGCATTCTGCGCTATCGCGGCATCCCCATCGAGCAACTGGCCGAACACAGCACCTTCGTGGAAACCGCTTGGTTGGTGATCTGGGGCCGGCTTCCCACCCAGGCTGAACTGGACCACTTCAGCCATCTGCTGACCCAGCACGAGATGATGCACGAGAGCCTGCGCAACCACTTCCAGGGTTTCCCGCCCAACGCCAATCCGATGGCGATCCTGTCGGCCATGATCAACGCCGTCAGTTGCTACGATCCGGAAATGATGCAGATCGAGGATGAGTTCACCCTGGAGAGCGCCGCGGCCCGGCTGATTTCCAAGGTGCGCACCATCGCGGCGGCCAGCTACAAGATGTCGGTCGGGCAGCCGATGGACTACCCCCATCCCGAATACCACTATTGCGAAAACTTCCTGCACATGATGTTCTCGATCCCCTATCGGGAATACGTGCCGACCCCGGAAGTCGCGCGCGCGCTGAATCTGTTCCTGATCCTGCACGCCGACCACGAGCAGAACTGCTCGACCAGCACGGTGCGGATGGTCGCCTCCAGCCAGGCCAACATGTTCGCCAGTTGTGCGGCGGGTGTTTGCGCCCTGTGGGGACCGCTGCACGGCGGCGCCAACGTGGCGGTGATCGAGATGCTGGAGTTCATCCGCCAGTCCGGCATGAAGGTGTCCGAATACGTCGAGCGGGTGAAGATGAAGGACACCAAGCTGCGGCTGATGGGCTTTGGCCACCGGGTTTACAAGAACTTCGACCCGCGTTCCAAGATCCTCAAGGTGGCGGCCGACAAGATGCTGGCGAAGCTGAGCGTTAACGATCCACTGCTGGACATCGCGCTGCAAATGGAGGACGCGGCGCTCAACGACCCGTACTTCATCGAGCGCAAGCTGTATCCGAACGTGGACTTTTACAGCGGCATCATCCT
The DNA here is from genome assembly GCA_008933795.1 of Candidatus Contendibacter sp. Classification (GTDB taxonomy): domain Bacteria; phylum Pseudomonadota; class Gammaproteobacteria; order Competibacterales; family Competibacteraceae; genus Contendibacter. Next base: position 24,033 of record WBUJ01000044.1, read on the forward strand.
GCGCGCCATGGGCATTCCGGTGAACATGTTCACCGTCATGTTCGCCATGGGCCGCCTGCCGGGCTGGATCGCCAACTGGAAGGAAATTCACGACAATCCCAAGTCCCGGATTTACCGGCCGCGACAGATTTACACCGGCCGCACGCTCCAAAACTATGTCCCGATGGATCAGCGCTGAAAGATCGTGAAAAAAATCACTCTTCCGCTAGCGGGAGAGTGATGGGGCGAGGAGGCTCCACAAAAAACGCCTTCTCACGCCCCGAACCGTCCTCCCTCGATTTCCCTTGCCCGGCCCAGCGCGACCAGCGTGTCCAGCAGCGCGGCGAGCGGTTTGCTTTTCGCGCCCTGAAAGCGGGTGGCGAGCGCGGCGACAGTCAGCGGTTCGCCGGCTTCGGCCAGCGTCTCGGTCACAGCGCGGGCCTGTTCAGCCAGCGTTTTCGGCCAAGGGCGCAAAGCCTGTGGCGCGCGAGTTTCGGCGGCGGCGGTGGCGTTCAACTCGGTTTGCATCGCCGGAGCCTGCTCGCCGGGGGCCTGAAACGCCGGGCGCAACCAGCGAATGAGTCCCTGCCGTTCCTCGGCGGCGCGGTCGGCGTTCAGCGCCACCAGCCGTTCCAGTAGAACCGCGTCGGCATCATCCGCCGCGTTTAAATCCGACCAGCCGTAGGCGTCCAGCACCGCCCGATCCATCTCGTCGTGCAGTTCCCGCAGCACCGTCACCAAACCCTGTTCGTGAATCGTCCGTTCCGCCGGGGTCAACGTTTCGCCCGCGCGGAGTTTCGCCAGTACGTTGTACATCCCCGTCAGGGTCAGGCTGGGATACAGGATTTGGCGCTGCTTGCGGTGGGCGTCCAGCCGCTCGCCGAGCGCGCGCAGTTCGGTCTGTTGCGCGGCGCTGGCGGCGAGAAAGGGGAACGGCTCAAAGCACAAGGTTTTGTTGTAAACCGGGCGATCTTCCAAAGTGCCGCCGGTTGCCAGCGCCCAAGCCACATGTGCCCGCGAGGACAGTACCGCCAGATGCCAGGCGTCAGCGCTGGCGATGGCGACCAGCCTGTTGTCGGGCAGGATTGAGGCGTCCAGGAATTGAAAGAACCGATGCTTGGCGGTTTCGACGGTGACGATGTAGCGGGAGAGGCCCTCCAACGCCGGGCGGAAATTGCCGCGCGGTTCGCCGAAAATCCACCAATTATCGCGGTAGGTGGGGCGGTTGTTTTGATCCCGCTCCGGCTTCACCCGCTCGCTCACCCACTGATAAACCTCCGGGAAGCGGTCGCGCACCTGTTCGGCGCTCAACCCGAACAGGTCGATCACCAGCACGTTGCGCGGGGTCGCGGTCAAATCCTTGCCGTTGCGGTACGGACGGATGTGCCGCTCCAGACCGGGAATCCGTCCCAATCCGAGCGCGGCGGCCTGTTCCGGGGTGACGATGAAGCCCGCGCCGTGCAGCTTCACGCCGGGACAACTCAGATTGCCATTCGCCCGCAGCGGCAGTGCGCCGGCCACGTTCGCGCCGATGGTCAAATCAGCATTGATGAGTCCGCGCCGCTCGCTGAATTGCACCTTGACGGCATCGCCGTCCGCGCCGCCTTCGTGGGCCACCGTCCACAGCCGGCCCGACGTTTCCCCGGCCACGCCCACGCTCATCGCAATCCGCACCGCCGCGCCGTCGCTGGCGTCTACCCAGGGATGATCGGGGATGGCGAAGGCGAGGGAGAGGAAATCCCCCCGGCGCTCCGCGCCACCCCCCTTTTGCAAAGGGGGGTTGGATAGTGTTTCGCTCCCCCCTTTTGCAAAGGGGGGTTGGGGGGGATTGTGGCCCAAATGCCCCGCCACCACCCGCCGATTGAACGTCTGCCGCAGGCTGTTGGTGGTGATGAAGCCGAACCGCCGCACCGCGCCACACCGGACCCGCGTCGCCGCCTGATGCCACCAGTACATCACGAAATCCGCCGACTCCGGCACGTCCGGCCACGCCGCCCGCACCGCTTGCGCGTAACCGTCGCCCAGCGCGGTGCGCATCCAGCCCGCGCCGATGAACGGCGGGTTGCCGACCACGAAATCCGCCGGCGGCCACGTCGCGGGATGCGGATTGATGTACCGCTCCACTGGAACGCGGGTGGTTTCATCGGGGACGGATTCGCCGGTAGCCGGATGAAGCCGAACCGTCCGCCCGTCCCAGCGGGTCAGCGGTTGCCCGTTCCCGTCCACGACCACCGTCGCGCCATCGTGGGCCAACACCGCGTCGTGGCATTCGATGTTGCCGAAATCCCGCAACACCGGTTGCGGCGGCAACACCTGGCCGCGCGTGCGAAAGTGCCATTGCAGATAGCCGATCCATAGCACCAGTTCGGCGATGGCGGCGGCGCGCGGATTCACTTCCAGCCCCAGCAGTTGATGCGGGTCCACCGCGACTCCGGCCAGTTCCAGCAAGCCCTGACTGTCGCCCAATTCCTCCAACTGGTTCAGCACCTCGCCTTCCAGCCGCTTGAGATGTTCCAGGGTCACGTACAGAAAATTACCGGAACCGCAGGCCGGGTCCAGCACCCGCACCGCGCACAACCGGCGATGAAACTCCCGCACCTCAGCGCGGCCAGCGGCCAGCTTGCCCTCGGCGGCCAGCAACAGCGCGGCGGTGCGCGCGTCGTCCCAGTCCGCCCGCAATGGCTCGATCACCGTCGGCAGCACCAGCCGCTCAACGTAGGCGCGCGGCGTGTAATGCGCCCCCAACCGACTCCGCTCGGTGGGACTCAGCGCCCGTTCCAGCAGCGTGCCGAAAATCGCCGGTTCGACTTCGCGCCAGTCGGCGCGGGCCGCCTCGCGCAGCAACTCGATTTGCGCTCGATCCAGCGGCAACGCTTCGGGCTGCTTGAACAACTTGCCGTTGAAACGCGGCAGCGCGGCGCGAATCGCCACCGAAAATTGCCCGCTGTCCATCGCCCGCCACAATTCCTCCACCATCGGCGCGAACTGCTCCGGCGCCTGGATCAGGCTGTCCAGCAGCTCGGAAAACGCCCGCGCCGGCAACAGCCCCATGTCCTCGGCGAAGCAGGTAAACAGACAGCGGGTGAGAAAGCTCGCCACTGCCGCCGGCTCGTGACCGGCCTCCTCCAGGCTCCGCGCCAACTGGGCCAGATGCTGGGCAATCTCGAATGTCACCCGCGCCGCGCGCCGGGTCGGATCAAGGCCCAGCGGGTCCAGCCACACCGCCCGCAACCGTTCCCGCACCGCCGGATCGCGCAAATCCTCCAACCGAATCCGGTGACTCCGGGGATCGGGAAACGGGGTGTAGGTCGCGCCGCTGCGGGTGAAATCGGCGTACAACTCGATCACCCGCGCCACGTCCACGACGACGACAAACGGCGGGCGACCCTCGCTGGCCGGTAACGCGCGGGCGTAGTTTTCGCCCTGACTCCGCGCCCGCAACAGCGCCGCGTCGAAGCCTTGGGTCGCACTCCCCGCCTTGAGCTTCTTCGCTTCCAGCACAAACGCCCCGCGCCGGTACAGGTCGATGAAGCCCGCCGACTCCGAGCCGTCGCCGTGCCGGAAGATCACTCGCCGCTCGAACACATAGCCGTCCTGTTCCGGCTGACCGGTGGCCGGTTCCGGCGCCGGCAGGTCCAGCACGCTGCACAGTCCGCCAACGAACAATTGATAGTTGGCGCGCTCCGAACCGGCGGCGTCGCGCCAGCGGGTCAGAAAAGCCCCAACAATAGCCGGATCGGGAGGTTCGGAAGGCATGGCCGCGATTGCTCCGCTGAAGGTTCCTGGTTGTCATGATTTGGAGCCACCTCGATTGCGCCCGAGAGAATGAACCGTTTCATGCAAGCCGCCAAGCGCCCATTCGAGATTTAATGTGAATCTCCCACGACCAGGTTTGCTGGATACTCGAGGCCCGATTCCAACCCCGCGAGCGCGCCATCATGCAGGTTCACACCGTCCCGCTCGGTTCCGGTAGCGCCCATTGGTACGACGTGGGCGGTAGCGGTCCGCTGCTGCATTTCTATCACGCCAACGGCTTTCCCTTCCGCGCCTACGATGAATTCACCGCCGAACTGGCGACCGATTTTCGGGTGATCGGCCTGGCGCACCGCGCGACCTGGAAAAACGTGGGCTTGCCTTCGAGCGACACCGGCTGGATGGCTTACGCCGACGACCTGATCGCCTTTCTGGAAGCGAGCGGACGCCATCCGGTCATCGGCGTCGGTCATTCCCTGGGCGCGACGGCCACCCTGTTGGCCGCCAGCAAACGGCCCGATTTGTTCGGCGCCCTGGTCCTGATCGAACCCATCCTGTTTTCGAACGGATTTTCGTTGGCGATCTCGACCATCCCGCTCAAGGCGCGACGCTGGTTTCCGATCGTCCGCAAAACGCTGGAGCGACCGGATCGCTGGCGGTCGGCGGACGAATTCGTCGAGTTTCATCGCGGCAAGCGGCTATTTTCCCGCTTCACCGAAACGTCGCTGGAAAACTACGGCCGGCATGGGCTGGCGCCCGACCGGTGCGACACCTTGCGCTTGGCGTTCCCCAAAGCCTGGGAGGCGCATGTCTTCAGCACGCCGCCCCATGCCTGGCGCTGGTTGAAAGCCCTGACCGTGCCGGTGCTTGGCGTCAGGGCGGAACTCAGCGATTTCGTTCCCAAGGCATCCTGGGACAAGTGGCGTCGCCTGCGCGGGCAGGACGCGTTCGCGGTGTTGCCAGGGATCGGCCACATGGCCCCGCTCGAAGCCCCCCGGAAAACCGCCCGCCTGGCGACCGACTGGCTGCGTTCCCGACAAGCTGGCCACTGACCGCGCTTGGCAGCGTCATTTATCTCTGCTTACAATGGGGTCATGTTCCACCGACCCCAGCGAACCATGTCCCCAGACCCAGAACCTCCTTCGTGGCGACGCGCAGCGACGACACGAGTTGCCACCCTCCTTCCCGC
>WBUJ01000235.1 GCA_008933795.1 Candidatus Contendibacter sp.
CGGGCGGGATACGCACGGTCGCGTGACCCGCTTCGTCAGCGCCATGGGCACCACTGGCACCATCATGGGGGTGTCGCGCTATCTGAAGGAGCGCAATCCCGCCGTCCAGATCGTCGGAGTGCAGCCGACCGAAGGCTCCAGCATCGCTGGCATCCGCCGCTGGCCGGCGGCGTACCTGCCAAAAATCTACGACCCGGCCCGAGTGGATCGCCTCCTCGATGTCACCCAGGCCGAGGCCGAGGCGATGACCCGCCGGCTGGCGCGCGAGGAGGGTATTTGCTGCGGCGTGTCGGCGGGTGGGGCGGTGGCGGCGGCGCTGCGACTGTCGCTTGAGGTCAAGAACGCGGTGATCGTCACCATCATTTGCGACCGGGGCGACCGCTATCTGTCCACCGGGCTGTTCTCGGATTGAGGAGCGACGCATGAGCGGTTCGGCGGCGAAAAAGCGTAAGGCGGTGGCGGCGGCGGAGCCGTTCACCGTCCGCATCGAGGATTTGACCCACGAGGGCCATGGTGTGGCGCGGCGCGAGGGCAAGGCGGTGTTCGTCGAGGGCGCGCTGCCAGGCGAGGAAGTTCGGTGCGCCTACACCACCCGCCGGGGCCGCCGCGACGAAGCGCGGGTGCTGGAGGTGCTAACGCCGGCGCCGGAACGGGTCGAGCCGCGCTGCGTCCATTTCGGCCTCTGCGGCGGCTGCGCCCTGCAACATCTGGACCCCGCCGCGCAACTGGCGCGCAAGCAGCGCTGGTTGCTGGACAGCTTGGCGCATATCGGCAAGGTCGAGCCGGAGCGGGTGCTGGAACCGCTGACCGGGCCGGTCTGGGGCTACCGGCGGCGGGCGCGACTGGGCGTCAAGTACGTGACCAAAAAAGGGCGGGTGCTGGTGGGCTTCCGCGAGCGGCGCGGTCCCTACGTGGCCGATCTGCGCCGCTGCGAGGTGCTGGACGAGCGGGTCGGCGGCCTGTTGGAGGAATTGGCGCGGTTGATCGAAACCCTGTCCGTCCGCGACCGGTTGCCGCAGATCGAGGTGGCTGGTGGCGACGCGGTCATGAGCTTGAATTTTCGGGTTTTAGCGCCGCCGAGCGAAGCGGATTTGGCGCAACTGCGATCGTTCGGCGAGCGCCACGGGCTTGCGCTGTACCTGCAACCGGGCGGGCCGGACAGCGTCCGGGCGTTGGAAACTTCTCCCGCGCCCCCCATTTTGAGTTACCGGCTGGCGGATGGGCTGGAACTGGAGTTTCAGCCCCAGCACTTCATTCAGATCAATGCCGCCCTGAACCGTGCCTTGGTCGAGCGGACTGGCGAACTGCTGGAGATCGGGCCGGGGGATCGGCTGCTGGATCTGTTCTGTGGGCTGGGCAATTTCACCCTGGCGCTGGCCCGGCGGGCGCGGGAAGTGGTGGGGGTGGAAGGCGATGGCGGTCTGGTCGAGTGGGCCAAGCGCAACGCCACGCGCAATGGGGTTGCCAACGCCGTGTTTTACGCCGCCAACCTGACTGGCGACTTGGCCGGACAGCCCTGGACACGGGGTGGTTACGACAAGATTCTGCTCGATCCGCCCCGATCCGGGGCATTGGAACTGATGCCCTGGATGGCGACGCTGGGGGCGCGGCGGGTCGTCTATGTTTCCTGCCATCCCGCCACCCTGGCGCGCGATGTCGGCGAACTGGTCCACCGTTTCGGCTACCGGCTGGAAAGCGCCGGGGTGCTGGATATGTTTCCCCATACCGCCCATGTCGAGTCCATGGCGGTGCTGGCGCGGTGAGCGGTGGGTTTTAGGTGGGCGTGGCTGATTGCGCGAGGTGGCTGTCGGGTCGTGCCGGAGTTGAGAAGAGCGATGGGTACCCTCTTCGGTTGCTGTCCTCGGTTGGTTGCCGGGGCCAGGAGTACGCTTGATTTGTCTTAAAAATTTGACAAAATTACATTTATATGGTATTGTTTCACCGGGAGTTTAATCAAATTGAAAGGAGGGCGAAAGTCCTGGGAGGTTGCCATGAAAGCCGTGATGATGACGATACTGCTTTTATCCGTGCTATCGGCGCCTGCTTTTAGCCAAACGTACAAATTCTATAAATGTCCATCGAGTACGCCAGGGGCGCCACCAGTCATTCAGCAAATGCCTTGTTCACCTCAGGGTGGCGGGGAAAAAATCAAGATTAATCCTATCTTAAGTACCGGCTCTGATCTTCAGGTTAACGAGCAAGGTAAAGCCTACATGCAGGGCAACGAGGAGCGATGGAAGGCGCAAGCCGAGGCAGATAGGATGGAACGAGAACGGCAAGAGGCATTGGAAATCGAGAGAGATAAGGTTAGGGCACAGCGCGAGGCAACCGAAGCTTTCCGTAGAACCGCTAAGCAACCGGGTGAGGGAGCTGTGCCTACTGACTTATACAATACTTTTCATCCATCACGGGCTTGGCGCTACCGGCCGATTAAGTAGGTTGATTTAGAAACTCTAAGCGATATTTGGAGTGCCGCGCGGCGCAAGGGGTTTTTCGCGTGCCTCGGATTAGCCGTTGTGCCTGCCCTGACTGAGGGATGCGTATCGCTGCCCGCCTTGCGCGAACTGGTGAGCATCTGTCGCAGCCGGTTCGGTGATAGCTTGATCGGGAGCGTGGTCATCCGGCGCGAAGAGGGTGATTGGCTCAACAGTCGCGCCAAGACAGCGTTTGTTATAGGGGTCAAAATATAACGAATATTTTATCAGTTAAATCGCTTTTGGGACCGGACTTTACAATTTAATTGAGAATAGTTATCATTTGAGAGTTAGCTGATTGCCACCTTGGCGCTCTGATACCAAAACCTCAAGCCTCCGGAATCCTTCATGTCCAGCCTGTTTAAGTCTCGTATCCTGTCAGCCGTGTTTTTCCTGCTGTCCGGCCTGCTAGCCGCGCCCGTGCTCGCCGGCGGCGAAGTCAATATCTATTCGGCGCGCAAGGAAGACCTGATCAAGCCGTTGCTGGACGATTTTTCCAAACAGTCCGGCATTGCCGTTAACCTGGTGACCGGCAAGGAGGAAGCCCTGTTGCAGCGCTTGCAAAGCGAGGGCGCCAACACGCCGGCCGATGTGCTGCTGACCTCGGACGCCGGTCGTCTGTCCGCCGCCCAGAAGGTCGGCGTGCTGCAAGCGGTGAAATCCGACACGCTGGCGGCGCATATTCCGGCCAGCTACCGCGATCCCGCAGGCTACTGGTACGGCTTGTCGGTCCGTGCCCGGCCAGTGATCTACGCCAAGGATCGAGTCAAGCCGGGCGATTTATCCACCTACGAGGCATTGGCCGATCCGAAGTGGAAGGGCAAGGTTTGCGTGCGCTCCTCCGACAGCGTCTACAACCAGTCGCTGGTCGCCGGCATGATTAGTCATCATGGCGAGGCCAAGACCGAGGCCTGGGCCAAGGGTTTGGTCGCCAATTTCGCCCGGCCACCCAAGGGTGGTGACCGCGACCAGATCAAGGCCGTCGCCGCCGGCGAATGCGACGTGACCCTGGCCAACACCTATTATCTGGGCGGCATGGCCGATTCCCAGGATGAAGCGGACAAGCAGGCCGCCGCTCAGGTGGCGGTGTTCTGGCCCGACGCCAAAAGCACCGGAGTCCACGTCAACGTCAGCGGCGCCGGAGTGACCGCCCACGCCCGCAATCGCGACAACGCCGTCAAGCTGCTGGAATTTCTGGCCGGCGACTCGGCGCAGCGCTGGTATGCCGAAACCAACAACGAATATCCGGTCAACCCGGCTATTCCGCCCAGCGCGACGCTCAAATCCTGGGGCGAATTCAAGGCCGATACCCTCAACGTCGCCAAACTGGGCGAACTGAACGCCGCCGCCGTTCGGGTGATGGACCGGGCGGGGTGGAAATAGAC